>JAEXBL010000006.1 GCA_023394015.1 Pseudomonadota bacterium
GGCCCAGATCGTGCGCCGCGCGCACCACCGAACTGCCGGGGTCGGCCACGGCGGGCATGCCGGCTTCGCTGGTCAGGCCGACGTCGTGCCCTCGCAGCGCTGGCGCCAGCAGCGGGCGGGCGTCGAAGCGGGCGCCGCCGGCGTGGTCGCCTTTCTTGTGCACGGCGCGCGGCAGCTCGCTGATCTGCTGCGCCTGGATCGGCTGCGCCAGCGGCACCCGCTCATCCACGCGCTTGAGGAAGGCGCGGGTGGACTTGGCGTTTTCGCTGATCCAGTGGGTGAGGGTGGCTGCTTTTGTGACGGTGCCCAGCGGCAGCACCTCGTCCAGCGGCACCTGCGTGTCGCAGCCGTGGTCGAGCGGCGTGGGCACCAGGTACAGCGTGCCCCGGGGCGCCGCCGCCGTCATGGCAGGGTCAGCCCGGCGGCGCGCAGCAGGCGGGCGGTGCGGATCAGCGGCAGGCCGACCAGGGCCGTGGGGTCGTCGTTGTGGATGGCGTCCAGCAGCGCGATGCCCAGCCCCTCGCTCTTGGCGCTGCCGGCGCAGTCGTAGGGGCGCTCGGCCAGCAGGTAGCGTTCGATCTCGTCGTCGCTCAGGTCCCGAAAGCGCACCTGGACGGCGGCCAGGTCGGTCTGCGCGAAACCGGTGTCTGCGCACACCACCGCCAGCGCGGTCTGAAAGACCACGCTGTGCCCTCGCATGCGGCGCAGCTGCGCCACCGCGCGCTCGTGCGTGCCGGGCTTGCCCAGCGGCTCGCCGGCCAGGTCGGCCACCTGGTCGGAGCCGATGACGATGGCCTGCGGGTGGCGCCCGGCCACCTCGCGCGCCTTGGCGAGCGCCAGGCGCAGGGCCAGATCGCGCGGCGCTTCGCCGGGCTGCGGCGCTTCGTCCACGTTCGGCGCCTCGGTGGAAAAAGGCAGGCCCAGGCGGGCCAGCAGTTCGCGTCGGTAGGGCGAGGTGGAACCCAGAATCAGCGGGCGGGCAGGGGCAGGGGGCATGCGCGCGATTCTCTTACACTGCCCGAATGAGCAAGACGTTTTCGCCCGATCGGCTCGACGTGGCGGCCTTCGCCCAGGCGCAGGCCAGCCTGTCGGGCCGCGATCCGCTGCAAAACTATGAGCGGCTGGCGCAGGACCTGCACGCGCCCGACGGCGACCTGCCCATCGACTGGCAGGTCGAGGGCGAACAGCGCAGCGCCATCGACGGCAGCCGGCGCCCGGCGCTGCACCTGCGCGTGCAGGCCACGCTGCCGCTGACCTGCCAGCGCTGCATGGGCGAGGTGCGCGTGCCGGTGGCGGTGGATCGGCACCTCGTCTTCGTGCCCGACGAGGACACCGCCGCGGCGCTGGACGAGGCCTCGGACGACGACGTGCTGGCGCTGGCGCCCGACTTCGATGTGCGCGCCCTGATCGAGGACGAGTTGCTGATGGCGCTGCCCCTGGTGCCGCGCCACGACGAATGCCCCGAAGGCGTGCAGCTGTCGGCGCAAAGCCCCGGCTTCGAGGACGCCGAGCCGGCCCGGCCCAACCCCTTTGCGGCGCTGGCGGCGCTGAAGGACGGCAAGCCGAACTGACGGCGGCGCCACGGCTGTGCCAGCCCTGGCGGATCAGACGGATTCCGGGCTATAATCGTGGGCTTCGCGCGCAGGAGCGGTTGGGGTTTGGTCCCGCCCTTGGCGCCGACACCCATCATCGCTTCGGGCGGGCCGCCTGCTTCCGGGGCTTCAACCAGAGATTCAAAGGAGCCATCATGGCTGTTCAGCAAAACAAGAAGTCGCCGTCCAAGCGCGGCATGCACCGCTCGCACAACGCCCTGAGCGCGCCCGGCATCGCCATCGAGCCGACCACGGGCGAGACGCACCTGCGCCACCACATCAGCCCCAACGGCTTCTACCGTGGCCGCCAGGTGATCAAGCCCAAGACGGAAGCCTGATCTCCGCGGCCTGACCGGACGGGCCGCCGCACAGGCCCCCGTCCTATACTTGCCGGGCCCGGCGCTACCACCGCGTAGCCTCGGGCCTTTGCCGTTTCTGGCGGCCGGGTTTCGTTTTTGTTTCATGGCCGCGCCCAAGGCTGGCGCGGCGTTCGCACGGGGCTTGCATGATCGTACTGGCTGTCGATTGCATGGGCGGTGACCACGGGCCCGCCGTGACGCTGCCGGCCTGCCGCCAGTTTCTCGACAGCCACCCCGACGCCCAGCTGCTACTGGTCGGTCGCGCCGAGGCTCTGCAGGGCTTTGACCACCCCCGCGCCCGCGTGGTGCCCGCCACCGAGGTGGTGGGCATGGACGATTCGGTGGAAGTCGCGCTGCGCAAGAAGCGGGACTCGTCCACCCGTGTGGCCATCCAGCAGGTCAAGGAGGGCGCGGCCCAGGCGGCGGTGTCGGCCGGCAACACCGGTGCGCTGATGGCGATCGCGCGCTACCTGTTGAAGACGCTGGAGCGCATCGAGCGCCCGGCCATCGCCACCCAGATCCCCAACGCCCGCGGCGGCGCTACCACGGTACTGGACCTGGGCGCCAACGTGGACTGCACCGCCGAGCACCTGCTGCAGTTTGCCGTCATGGGTTCGGCCCTGGTGTCGGTGCTGAACAACGACGACAGGCCCACCGTGGGCCTGCTGAACATCGGCGAGGAAGCCATCAAGGGCGGCGACGAGATCAAGCGCGCCGGCGAGCTGCTGCGTGCCGCCGCCGCCGCGGGCGACCTGAACTTCGTCGGCAACGTCGAGGGCAACGACATCTTCAAGGGCACGGCCGACATCGTGGTCTGCGACGGTTTCGTGGGCAACGTGGCGCTGAAGACCACCGAGGGCCTGGCGACCATGATCATGCAGTTCCTGCGCGAGGAGTTCACGCGCAACCCGCTGACCAGGCTGGCGGCGGCGCTGTCCTACCCGGTGCTCAAGGCGCTGAAGAAGCGCCTGGACCACCGCCGCTACAACGGCGCCGCGCTGCTGGGGCTGCGCGGGCTGGTGTTCAAGAGCCACGGCTCGGCCGACGCACTGGCCTTCGAGCAGGCGCTGTGCCGGGCGTATGATGCGGCCAGCAACCAGCTGCTCGACCGCGTGCGGGCGCGCATCGCCCACGCGGCGCCCCTGCTGGCCCAGCCGGCACCCGCGCCGGCGCAGCCTGCGGCCTGAGGCCGCCCCCAGCCCCGAGACACCTTCACGAGAACCCGACCGCATGACCCGACGCTATTCCCGCATCACCGGCACCGGCAGCTACCTGCCGCCGCGCCGCGTGACCAACGACGAACTGGCGGCCGAGCTGGCGGCGCGGGGCATCGAGACGTCGAACGAGTGGATCATCGAGCGCACAGGCATCCAGGCGCGCCATTTCGCCGCGCCCGAGGTGCCGTCCAGCGAGCTGGCCGTGCCCGCGGCCCAGGCAGCGCTGCAGGCGGCGGGCCTCGAGGCGACCGACATCGACCTCATCATCGTCGCCACCTCCACGCCGGACATGGTGTTTCCGTCCACCGCCGCCATCGTGCAGCACAAGCTGGGCATCGCCGGCTGCCCGGTGTTCGACGTGCAGGCGGTGTGCAGCGGCTTCGTCTACGCGCTCACGGTGGCCGACGCGCTGATCGCCAACGGCACCGCCAGCAAGGCGCTGGTGATCGGCGCCGAGGTGTTCAGCCGCATCCTCGACTGGAGCGACCGCACCACCTGCGGGCTGTGCGGCGACGGCGCCGGCGCCGTGGTGCTGGAGGCCAGCGACACGCCCGGCATCCTGGCCACCGACCTGCACGCCGACGGCAAGCACGTTGGCATCCTGTGCGTGCCGGGCCATGTCTCGGGCGGGCAGGTGCTGGGCGATCCGCTGCTCAAGATGGACGGGCAGGCGGTGTTCAAGCTGGCCGTGGGCGTGCTCGACAAGGCCGCCCGCGCCGTGCTGGCCAAGGCCGGCAAGCAGGAATCCGACATCGACTGGCTGATCCCGCACCAGGCCAACATCCGCATCATGCAAAGCACGGCCAAGAAGCTGCACCTGCCGCCCGAGAAGGTGGTGGTGACGGTGCAGGACCATGGCAACACCTCGGCCGCCTCGATCCCGCTGGCGCTGGACCACGGCGTGCGCTCGGGCCAGGTGAAGCCGGGGCAGACGCTGCTGCTCGAAGGCGTGGGCGGCGGCTTCACCTGGGGTGCGGTGCTCCTGGATCTATAGCTTTCAGCGCTTGATGGGCAAGCGCTGCGGGCACTTTTGTTCATCCTTATCTTTGCGAGAGTCATGAAACCCATCGCCTTTGTTTTTCCCGGCCAGGGCTCGCAGTCCGTGGGCATGCTGGATGCCTGGGGCGATCACCCGGCCGTGCGCGAGACGCTGCAGGAGGCCTCCGAGGCGCTGGGCGAGGACCTGGGCGCGCTGATCGCCGCCGGCCCCAAGGAAGAGCTGGCGCTGACCACCAATACCCAGCCGGTGATGCTGGTGGCGGGCGTGGCCTGCTGGCGTGCCTGGCGCGCCGAGGGCGGGGCGCTGCCGGCCGCCGTGGCCGGGCACTCGCTGGGCGAATACTCGGCGCTGGTCGCCGCCGAGGCGCTGTCGCTGGCCGCCGCCGTGCCCCTGGTGCGCCTGCGCGCCGCCGCCATGCAGGAGGCGGTGCCCGTCGGCACCGGCGCCATGGCCGCCATCCTGGGCCTGGATGCCGCCAAAGTGATGGCCGGCTGCGCCGAAGTGACGGGCGCCATGGGCGACAACGGCGCCGAGGTGGTGGAGGCTGTCAACTTCAACGACCCGGTGCAGACCGTGATCGCCGGCACCAAGGCGGCGGTGGACAAGGCCTGCGAAGTGCTCAAGGGCATGGGCGCCAAGCGCGCGCTGCCGCTGCCGGTGTCGGCGCCGTTCCACTCCAGCCTGATGAAGCCGGCTGCCGAGCAGCTGAAGGCGGCGCTGGCCGAGGTGGCCTTCAGCGCGCCGAAGATTCCGGTGGTGAACAACATCGACGTCGCCATCGAGGACGACCCGGACCGCATCCGCGACGCCCTGTACCGCCAGGCCTTCGGCCCGGTGCGCTGGGTGGAGTGTGTGCACAAGATCAAGGCCATGGGCTTGCACACCGTGGTCGAATGCGGCCCCGGCAAGGTGCTGGCCGGCATGACCAAGCGCATCGACGCCGAACTGACCGGCGTGGCCCTGTACGACCCGGCCACGCTGGCCGAGGCGAAGGCGCTGGTGGGCTGACGCGGCAGGCGATGGCTTTGCTGCGCCGGCGGCTCTCCATGGCCATGTGCCATGCGCTGACAACTTGATTGCAAGAGGAAAACTGAATGTCTGAAACCGTCATGGCGGGCCAAGTGGCCCTGGTCACCGGCGCCAGCCGCGGCATCGGCGCGGCGATT
>JAEXBL010000028.1 GCA_023394015.1 Pseudomonadota bacterium
CTCCAAGATCAAGATCATTGCCCTCATGGTTCTCTGGAGCCAGGAAGCCGAGATCGACAATCTGGTCCTGGAAGAGCTGCTGGACGACGAAGGCGTGCGCCGCCTCCATTGAGCGCGGCGCGCCGCCGCCCCCGAATCTCCTTGCCGTCTCCCGCGCGCAACCGCGCGGGCATTGCCCTGTGACCTACGTCGGCCGTTTCGCCCCCAGCCCCAGCGGTCCGCTGCATGCGGGCTCGCTCGTGGCCGCGCTGGCCAGCTGGCTGGACGCGCGCGCCCATGGCGGCCGCTGGCTCCTGCGCATCGAAGACGTGGACACGCCGCGCACCGTGCCCGGCGCGGCCGAACGCATCATGGCGCAGCTGGAAGCGCTGGGCCTGTCCTGGGACGGCGAGGTCATGTGGCAGTCCAGGCGCGGCGACGCCTACCAGGCCGCCTTCGACGCCCTGGCGGCGCGCGGCCTGATCTACGGCTGCGGCTGCACCCGCCGCGAAATCGCCGATTCCGCCCTGCGCGGCCAGACCCAGCCCGGCGCCGACGGCGAACGGCCCTACCCGGGCACCTGCCGCAACGGCCTGCCCGAAGGCCGCCAGGCCCGCGCCTGGCGCGTAAGGCTGCCGGAAGGCGTGGAACGCTTCGAGGACCGCTGGCTGGGTCCGCAGGAACAGGACGTGGCCCGGGCCGTGGGAGACATGGCGCTGCGGCGCGCGGACGGCCTGTGGGCCTATCAGCTGGCCGTGGTGGTGGACGATGCGGCGCAGGGCGTCACGGACGTGGTGCGCGGCGCGGACCTGCTCGGCTCCACGGCGCGCCAGCGCGTGCTCGGCCGCCTGTTGGGCCTGCCGCCGGTGCGCTACCTGCACGTGCCGCTGATCCTGGACGCCGGCAGCGGGCTCAAGCTGTCCAAGCAGAATGGCGCCCCGCCCATCGATACCGGCGCGCCGCTGGAGGCGCTGAAGGGCGCCTGGACGGCGCTGGGCTTCGAGCCGTTCCCGGCAACCGAGCGCGACGCCTTCCTGCGCGTAGCCACCGCGCACTGGGCGCGGCGCTTTCCCTGACATCCCGGCAGCCGCTTCCTTCTTCTTATAGCGGCTGCAGATCCTCTCCGAGCATCCGCACCAGCAGCGCCTCGCCGTTGTCGGCCACCCGCAGCTCGCCATACCGGGCGACCTGATAGCGCGCGGCCTGCCCTTCGGGGAAGAAATAGGCATTGGTCACGATACGCACGCCGTTGTTGCGCACGCGATAGCGCAACGGTACCTCGGCATCGGTGTGCGGATGCACGTCGGGCTGGATGCGCAGCGGCTGCGATACGCCGCGCTCGTCGCGCGCCAGCATGACGTAGCCGTCGGGCTCATAGCCGAGGATGGAGTCGTCTTCCCCGCGGTTCTCGCCGCCCAGGCGCAGCCGCGTGACCTCCCGGCTGGCGGCGAAGTTCAGCGCCATGTAGTCGCCCTGCATCAAGGACCGGGGATCCACCGGCGCCAGTTCCAGGATGACCACCTTGCCGGAGGCCAGCAGCTTCTCGCGCTGCCAGATTCCGCCATTGGCCACCGCCAGCACCAGCGCCAGGCCGCCCAGGATGGCCAGGGTGCGCCAGCGCAGCACGCCCGACACCGGCGGCAGCGGCCCGCGCGCGGCGGGCGCCTGCGTGCGCATCAGCCTGGGCACCAGCCACACCAGGCCCCGCAGAAGGAAGAGCAGCACCGCGGCGCCGCTCAGCCACAGCGCCTTTTGCAGCAACGGCACGTCGAGCTGGTAGTAATAGACGCCCAGGTAGGCCAGCAGGCTCAGGACCCCGAAGATCGCCAGCCGCGGCTGGTTCAGCCCGAAGCCCAGCAACAGCCACGCCAGGGCGAAGCCCACGCCGGGGCTGGGCAGCCAGAACAGCGCCAGGACCAGCAACGCCAGCGGCACGCCCCAGGTCACGCCGGCCGTCAGCACGTGACGCCGAGGCCACAGCACCGCCAGGGCGGCCGCGGCGGGCAGCACGGCGCCTGCCGTCACCAGCACCGCGGTCCTCGGATTGAGCTGCCACATCGCCGGCAGTTGCAGCGCCGAAATCCCGCTGGCCAGCCACACCATGCCCTGGACCGACAGCAGGAAGGCCCAGGCCAGCGGCTGCAGCGCGTGGGCGCGCTTGCCGCCCAGGCGGCGGCCCAGGCTGAACAGGACCGCCGTGGCCCAGGCCCCGGTCACCGCGATAGGCAGCCAGATGAAGGTGGCCTGCGCCACGTCGAAGTCCAGCCAGGCGTCCAGCAGGTCCTCGCGCATCAGCTCCGGCGCCACGCCGCGCCAGATCAGGCCGGCGGCCGCCGAGGCGATCAGCAACCCGCTCAGGAAACGCAGGATCGCGTCCGGCCCCAGCGCATAGACGGCGGCGGCCATCAGCAGCACGAACAGGCAGGCGTTGGTGAACGAGGTGGAACTGGACAGGCCGTAGATGATCAGGATCTGGCCGGTGAAGGCCATCGCCGTGCCGCACTGGCGCCAGAACGGCCCGGCGTCGCTGCGCAGCACCGCCACGCCCGCCGCGCACAGTACCAGCCCGGCCACCAGCGCGCCTTCTTCCGTCGTGACGACGCCGGAAAAGGCCACGAACACCAGCAGCAGCAAGGTGGCCAGCCAGGCGCTCAGGCCCAGCAGGCACTGCACGTACCAGGGCGGATCGGCCTGCGGCGAGGCCGGCGCCAGTTGCGCCACCGGCGCGCCGGCATCGGCCGGATCGACCGAGTTGCCCGCCGAGGCGGCGGCCGGTTCGGCATCCGCCGCGGCCACGGGAACCGCCGGTTCGGCGCCCAGGCGGCGCAGCCAGCGGGCGGCCCAGACGGCTTCGGCCATCAGCAGCGCGGCCAGCGGCAGGGCGGCCCAGACGCCGGGCTCGAGCCGCAGCAGCCATTCGCCCACCACCCGCAGCGAAACGCAGATCACGCCCGCCGCCAGCATGGCCAGGATGACCAGGTCGCGCCGGCCCCGCTGATAATAAAAGCCCAGGCCCAGCGTGACGGCCAGCCAGGCCACGCCGTTGGCGGTGCCCAGGCCGCGCAGGATGTAATCGCCGAACATCAGGGACACCACCAGGGCGCTGATGATGAATGCGGCCAGGATGCGCGGCCCGAAAAGGGTGCTGGCCCGCCAGCGGCGCGCGGCCATTTCCCAGGCCAGCAGCAGCACGAGATTCAGGGCCGCGATGATCAGGCTGGCGGCCCCCGGGCCGCCGAAGACCATCCACCAGTCGAAGGCGCGCTCGCCCAGCCACAAGGCCGTGGCCATGTTCAGCACCAGCACCCAAAGCAGCCAGACGGCCTGGCTGGCCGCCGCCAGCGCCCAGGGCAGCAGCAGGGCCGCCCACCAGGCGAACAGTTCCCAGGTATCGGCCCCGGTCTGGTAAGTTTGGCCCAATAGCGCGAGCAGGGCGCCGAGCAGGATGCCGGCCAGCGCCAGCAGGGCGCCGGGGATGCTGCGCCGCACGCCGGGGCTGGCCCGCAGGCGCAGCCCGGCCCACGCGGCGGCCAGCGCGCAGACCGCCAGCAGCGCCTGTACGCCGGCGAAGCGCTGCACTTTGGTCATTTCCTGCCAGTTGGCGGCGACCCAGCAAACCGCGGCGCTGCCAAGCAGCAAAACGCCCAGCCACAGGGTGCTTCGCGCCAGGAATTGACGCCAAGCGTGCAGTTCGGATCCCGCTTGCCTTTCAGTGCCGACTTGCATCTGGCGAATCTCCGATCTTATTATCCGCGCTACTAAGGCGGGACTACCGCCACTGGATACACATGAATAAAACGCTGATTATTGCCGAGAAGCCCTCGGTGGCCCTTGATATATCACGCGCCTTGGGAGGCTTCGCGCGCGAGGGCGACTATTTTGAAAGCGAACGTTACGTCCTCGCGTCCAGCATCGGCCATTTGCTCAGCTTGGTCGCGCCCAACGATCCGGTCAAGGGGAAATGGAGCTTCACGCACCTGCCCGTGATTCCGCCCGAGTTCGAGCTGGGCCCGACCGACAAGAAATCCGCCGAACGCCTGAAGCTGCTGGTCCGCCTGGCCAAGCGCAAGGACGTGGACGCCATCATCAACGCCTGTGACGCCGGGCGCGAGGGCGAGCTGATCTTCCGCTACATCATTCAGTATGCGGGCGTGAAAAAGCCGATCCAGCGCCTGTGGCTGCAGTCGATGACCCAGGCCGCCATCCGCGAAGCCTTCGCCAACCTGCGCGACGACGTGCAGCTCAAGCCGCTGGAAGCGGCCGCCCGTTCCCGCGCCGAGGCCGACTGGCTGGTGGGCATCAACGGCACGCGCGCCATGACCGCCTTCAACAGCAAGGACGGCGGCTTCTTCAAGACGCCGGTCGGCCGGGTGCAGACGCCCACGCTGGCCATCGTGGCCGAGCGCGAAGAGCGCATCCGCCGCTTCGTGCCGCGCGACTACTGGGAAGTGCGCGCGCAGTTCGTGGCCGCCGCCGGCCTGTACGAAGGCCGCTGGATCGACCCGGAATTCAAGAAAGACGAACGCGACCCCGAAAAGCGCGAATCGCGCCTGTGGTCGCAGGCCGCCGCCCAGAGCGTGGTGGCCGCCTGCCGCGACCAGCCCGGCAGCGTCACCGAGGAATCCAAGCCGTCGACCCAGATGTCGCCGGCCCTGTACGACCTGACCTCGCTGCAGCGCGAAGCCAACGGCCGCTTCGGCTTTTCGGCCAAGACCACGCTGGCGCTGGCCCAGACCCTGTATGAGCGCCACAAGGCGCTGACCTACCCGCGTACCGATTCGCGCTATCTGCCCGAAGACTACATCGGCACGGTGCAGGAAACCATGCGGGCGCTGGCCACGGGCGGCTCCAACGCGGTCGGCGGCCTGTCCCGCCACGCGGAAACGGTGGTCAGCAAGCAATGGGTGAAGCCGAACCGCCGCATCTTCGACAATAAAAAGGTGTCGGACCACTTCGCCATCATCCCGACGCTGCAGATCCCGCACGACCTCAGCGAGGCCGAAGGCAAGCTTTACGACCTGGTGCTCAAGCGCTTCCTGGCGGTGTTCTTCCCCGCCGCGGAATACCGCGTCACCACGCGCATGACCGAAGTGCAGGGGCACCGCTTCCGCACCGACGGCAAGGTGCTGGTCAACCCGGGCTGGCTGACGGTCTATGGCAAGGAAGCCCAGGGCGAGGACGCCAATCTGGTTCCCGTGGCGGACGGCGAGACCGTGCGCACCGAGGACGTGGAAGCGGTGGGCCTGTCGACCAAGCCGCCGGCGCGCTTCAACGAAGCGACGCTGCTGTCGGCCATGGAAGGCGCGGGCAAGCTCGTGGACGACGAGGAACTGCGCGAGGCCATGTCCGAGCGCGGCCTGGGCACGCCGGCCACGCGCGCGGCCATCATCGAAGGCCTGCTCAACGAAAGCTACCTGCGCCGCGAGGGCCGCGACCTGGTCCCCACGGCCAAGGCGCGCCAGCTGATGACGCTGCTGTCCGGCCTGGACGTGACCGAACTGACCTCGCCCGAACTCACCGGCGAATGGGAACACAAGCTCAAGCAGATCGAACAGGGCGGCCTGGGCCGCGAGGCTTTCATGCGCGAAATCGCGCAAATGACGCAGGTCATCGTCAAGCGCGCCAAGGAATACGAGCGCGACACGGTGCCGGGCGACTACGCCACGCTGCAAACGCCCTGCCCCAAGTGCGGCAGCGTCGTGAAGGAAAACTACCGCCGCTACGCCTGCACGAACTGCGACTTCTCCATCGGCAAGCATCCCGGCGGCCGCACCTTCGAGCTGCCCGAAGTGGAAGAGCTGCTCGCCAAGCGCGAGATCGGTCCGCTGCAGGGCTTCATCAGCAAGATGGGCCGCCCCTTCGCGGCCATCCTGCGCATCAGCGACGAGTACAAGCTGGAATTCGACTTCGGCCAGAACGACGAGGACGACAACGAAGCGGT
>JAEXBL010000033.1 GCA_023394015.1 Pseudomonadota bacterium
CGGCCTGCGCCGCATGATCCACAGCGGCGAGGCCGAGCCCAGGCAGCAAGAGCCCGAGCCGCCACCCGCGCCGCCGCAGGCCGAGCGCCGCGCCCCGCCGCGCGGCTTTGCCCGCACCGAGTGGGACAGGCACAAGGCCCACGCCCGCGCCGAGCAGCACCGCCGCACCGTGGCCCGCATGGCCCGCGCCGGCGTGGCCGGCGGCAGCAGCCGCTACGCCGTGCAGTGGGGCGGCACCCTGGGCGAGTGGGAGCGCAACCGCCCCACCTACGCCGCCGTGGCCGACGCGGTGCGCGAGCTGTGCGACAGCGCCCCCAGGCAGTGGGAGCGCGCCATCAGGCGCATGGCCGCGCTGCCGCGCAAGCTGCGCGACATCCAGCGCTGGGACGGCGCCACGCCCGCCATGGAGCGCCTGGCCGCGTTTGACGAGCAGCACGGCGACGCCCTGGCCTGGGTGCTGACAGACGATGAAATCCGCCAGCGCGCCCACGACCTGGCCGTGCGCGTGGAGCTGGGCGTGGGCCGCATTTTTCGCGCCCACGGCGTCAGCGAGCGCGCCGCCGAGCAGGCCGCCGACCGCTTGGCGGGCTGCGCCGAGTTCGAGCGCGAAACCGCCGGCAGGACCGCCCTGCAGGTGCGCCGCGCCACCGGCCGAGACCTGGGCCTGTGGGCCAGCGCCGCCGCCATGACCGACGCCGACAAGGCCGCCGCCGCGGCCCTGCTGCAGCGCATGGGCATGGCCCTGCGCGAGGCCGCGGACTACGTGGCCGAGCGCTGCGAGGCGCACCGCTGCGACCCACCGCGCCTGAAAAAACAGCCCGGCCGCACCGAGATGATGGCCGCCATCAAGCGCGCGCAGGATGCGATCTGGTGGCGCCGCGCCCTGCGCCGCGCCGCCGCGCGCATCGTCGAGGCCGGCGCCATCAAGCTGGGCATGGTCAACCGCCGCACCGGCGGCTACGCCAGCGACGAGGCCGTCAAGCGCCGCCGCGCGCAGAAGGAGCGCAACGCCGCCGCCCTGGCAAGCGCCCTCTACCGCAACGAGGCCGGCCAGATTTACACCCTGCAGGAGTTGAGCGCCGCCAGCGTGGCCAACCCGGTCAACCGAGGCGGCGAGCTGATGACCCGCATTCGCGGCTGCGAGGAACACGCCGACGCCCAAGGACACATCGGCCTGTTCGTCACCCTCACCGCGCCGAGCGCCATGCACGCCATGTTGAGCCGAGAGGGACACCGCCGCGGCATCGCCGCAGCCCTGGCCGACATTGCAGGCGAGACGCTAGCGGCCGAGAGCTACCACGCCGTGCGCAACCCGCGCTACGACGGCGTAACCACGCCGCGCGACGCGCAGCATTGGCTGGTCAAGCAGTGGAGCAAGGCGCGTTCGGCCATCAATCGCAAGGGCTTGGACGTGTACGGGTTCCGCGTGGCCGAGCCGCACCACGACGCCACGCCGCACTGGCACCTGCTGCTGTGGTGCAAGAGCGAGGCCGACGCGCAGGCGCTGCAAGATCTGCTCTACCGCTACTGGGTGACGAACGACGAGCGCTACAGCAGCGAGCGCGGCGCCGCCAAGAACCGCACCAACTTCAAGCGGCTGGAAGCTGGCGGCGCCTCCGGCTACATCGCCAAATACATCGCCAAGAGCATCGGCCACCACGCGCTGAAAGAGCACATGGACGGCTACACCGAAGAGCTGTTCAAGGTGGAGACGGGAGACGTGCCGGGCCACGTGCGCGTGGACGCCTGGGCCGCCATCTGGGGCATCCGGCAGTTTCAGGCCATCGGCCAGCCCAGCGTGACCGTGTGGCGCGAGGTGCGCCGCGTCACCGAGGATCAGATCACCGCACTGAGCTGGTCCACCGGCGCGCAGGCCCGTCTGGCATGGGACGCCGCGCAGAAGATCGGCGACAAACCCGCCTGCTGGGCGCAGTTCATTCGCGCCATGGGCGGCGTGTGCCTGCGCCGCACCGACTACAACCTGCAGCCCGCCTGCCGCAGCCAGCGCCCCCTGACGCGCTACGGCGAGCCCGGCGCGCGCAAGGTGGTCGGCGTGCGCACCCGCACCGGCCACTGGCTCATTTCGCGCCGCCTGAACTGGGTCGCCCTGCGCGGCACCGAAAACCGCGAGGCAGCGCTGGCCAAGGCGCGCGTTGAAGCAGGCCAGACGCCGCAGGATGAGGCGGAACGCGCCGCGAAAGCGGCGCCTTGGACTGGTTTCAATAACTGTACGGCCCGCCTGACCGAGGGCCGCGCGAATTGGCTCTGGCGAGACGCAGAAAAGGCCGCCATCGCCGAGGCCGACGCCCAGAAATGGCAGGTCATCGGCAAATACCTCGCCAGAAAGCACGCCGAACACCTCGAACTGTTCGGCGCCACCCCCGAAGAAACCGCCCAGGCGGCGCCGCTGCATGCCCAGATCGGCGAGCAGCAGGACCGCGCGCTCATGCAGCGCCTGCGTTGGGACGTCACCACCACCCTCAAGCACATGGAGCAGGACGGATGGACGCGCCGCGGCGTCGCCACCGAGCTGGCCCTGTGCTGACTTTCACCACCACCACCGAAGGAGGCCGCATGAAAGCGCTCAGAACCATCACCACCTACCAGCCCGGATCGTTGATGAACCCGGCATTCAAGTACCGCCGCGCGTGCGAAACCGACGTGCGCAAGACCTGGGCCAGCTACCGCCGCGCCCTGGCCAAGGCCGCCGCCAACGATGCGCAGATGAAGCTGCCCATGGGCGGCGACAAGGCAGGAGGAAAGCAGGCATGAGCACCCACGACATCGCCGATTTCGCAGAAGCATTCGCGCGCTGGGAGCAGCGCTACCGGGATAACCGGCCGACCTTCATGACGCCGGAAGAATGCGCGGCCATGAAGGTAGCCGACCTGGCGCAGCAGAACGCGATCTACTTCGCCGCCATCCTGCGCGAGTTGGATGACGAGCGGGTATCGAAGGAGGCGCACCAGTGAGCAACAAACCCCACACCGTCGCCACCCTGCTGGCCAAGTGCGTAGAGGAGGGAGACTGCCTGCTGTGGCAGGGCCGCACCACGCGCCAGGGCGTGCCCTGCTGCAAGTTCGAGGGCCGAAACTGCGGCGTGCGCCGCGCCCTGTGGCAGCTGCTCGGCCGTAGGACATTGCACCCGGGCCAGGTCGTGTCCACCCGGTGCGGAAACCCGCTGTGCTGCAACCCCGAGCACCTGCTCGCCACCACGGCCGCCGACCTGATGCGCCGCAGAAACCGCCAGGCCAAGGGTGAGATGCTGCGCGTCGCGCGCATGACCGCCACCATCCGCAGCCGCGCCAGGCTCGACCTGGACCAGGCGAACCAGATTCGCGCCAGCGACAGGCCCAGCGCCGAACTGGCCAGGGAGGTCGGCGTCAGCACCTCCATGATCAACAGCATTCGCCGCGGCGCCCGCTGGCGCGCCGGCTCGCCAATGGGCGCCCTCATCAGCCTGATGCGCTGACCCACCACCACCACAGGACACCACACCATGAAGCGCATCTACATCGCCGGCCCCATGACCGGCCTGCCCGAGTTCAACTACCCCGCATTCAACGCCAAGGCCGCCGAGCTGCGCGCCCAGGGCTGGCACGTTGAAAACCCGGCAGAAAACCCGGTGCCCGAGTGCGGCACCTGGCTCGGCTATATGCGCATGGCGCTGCGCCAGCTCGCGCTGTGCGACGCCATCTACATGCTGCCCGGCCACGAACGATCACGCGGCGCCGGCATCGAGCTGCGCCTGGCCACCGGCATGGGCCTGGAGGTGCTGCACGACGAGAGCGCCGCCGCCACCGACGCCGAAAGCATCAACGACACCGACACGCTGGCCAGCATCGCGCGCTGGTTCCAGCAGGCCGTTCCGGTGCCCAGCAGCGCCAACAAGCTGGCCCAGCTCGGCTGCCACTTCGAGGAGGTGGCCGAAATGCTCTACGCGCTCGGCACCTGCAGAGCGATCGACGTGGACGACCTGGCGACCGCGCTCAAGATGGCGGCTGGCGATGCGGACGGAGCAGACAGGTTCATGCGCGAGATCGAGGAGGGCATTGACATGCCGGAGCTGCTCGATTCACTGTGCGACCAGATCGTGACCGCCATCGGCGTGGCCCACATGATGGGTTTCGACCTGCAGGGCGCGCTGGCCGAGGTCAACCGCGCCAACTGGTCGAAGTTCGTTGACGGCCGCCCGCTGTTCGACATCAACGGCAAGATCATGAAAGGCCCACACTACGCGCCGCCGCACATCACGCCCTTCGCCTACCCGTTCCAACCCAGCGAGGTCGCAGCATGAAAACCGAGCAGCGCACCCGTAGGCGCCGATCGCGCCGCCTCACCAACGCCAGCAACCCCGTCGCCGCAGCGCTCGCGCGCGAGCGCATGCGCGCGCAGATGGTCGATTTCTCGATTGCCGTCTACATGGCGCCCGAAGGATCGCAGGAGCGCGAACTGCTCGCCCACCTGGGCTGGCTGCTGGCCCTCGGCGCCGAGGTGCTGGCGCAGACCGCGCCGCACTCGCTGGCCGCCAGGCGCATGCACGGCGACCTGCGCACCGTGCTGCAGATGGCCGAGGACGGCGCCATCTGGCAGGCCACCCAAGCCGGCGCCATGGCAGACGCCGCCCAGCGCGCGAAGGACGCCACGGTCAACCACGCCGACCTCGCCCTGCACCTGGCACCCGACGCCGACTGGATCGCCGCCCGCATCCGCGCCGGCGTCGCCCGCGTCAGCGACGTGGCCGGCGCCGAGATCTATGCACGGGAGCCCGCCACATGACCACCCTGCTACGGCTGCCCAGCGTCATCGAGCGCACCGGCCTGGGCCGCAGCGCCATCTACGAGCGCGTGAAAGAAGGCCTGCTGCCAGGCCCAATCAAACTCAGCCCGCGCGTCAGCGTCTGGCCCGCGCATGAGATCGACGCCTGCAACGATGCGGTCGTGCGCGGTCTGTCGCTGGATGAGCGGCGCGCACTGGTGCGACAGATGCAGCAGCGGCGCCAGCAGGCTAGATCGTGATCGGCCCGCCGCGCTGCCTGTCCAGCTCGTCGGCCCACCACTGCATCATCTGCGCGCGCTGCGGCAGGTATTGCGCCCAGTTGTAGGCGGCGCTCACCCTGTCGCGGCGCTGGTGGCCGAGCTGCAGCTCGATGTGCTCGTGCTCGAACCCCGCCTCATGCAGGGCCGTGCTGGCAACGCCGCGGAACCCGTGGCCAGTCATTTCCCCCTTGAACCCCATCCCATAGATCGCGTAAAGCAGCGCGTTGTTCGACATGGGTTTTTCGTGATCGTGCGCGCCAGGCAGCAACCACCGCCCGCCGCCTGACAGCACCAGCAGGCGATCCAGCACCCGCACCGTCTGCCGCGCCAGCGGCACCACATGCGGCGTCGGCATCTTCATCCGCGCGGCCGGAACCTCCCACCGGCCGGACTGCAGGTCGATCTCGGACGTCGGCGTGTTGATCAGCTCGCCCGTGCGCAGGAACGTCAGCGACATCAGGTGCAGCGCCAGCCGCGTGCGCTCGTGCCCGTGATAGACGTTGATGGCTTTCAGCAGCGCCGGCAGCCGCGCGCTGTGCACCCTGGCGTAGTTTTCCTCGCGCGCCGGCTGCAGCACGTCCGACGGGTCGAACTCGCGCGCCGGATTGTGTTCGGACAGGCCGTGCGCAATCGCATACCGGAACACCTGCCCGCTGATCTGGATCGCCCGCCGCGCCAGATCGAGCGCGCCGCGCGCCTCGACCGCCTTGGCCAGCGCCACCACATCCGGCGCCCGCACCGATGTGATCGGCAGCCCGCCGATGCGCGGGAACAGGTCCAGCTCCATGCGCCGCATCACCTGCGCCGCGTGTTTCGGGCTGCGCGTGCGAGCCCAGCTCGCGTGCCACTGCCGCGCCACCGCCTCGAACGTGTTGCCGGCCGCCGCAGCCGCCGCCATCTTGCTCGCCTTGCGCTCGGCCGACGGGTCTTTCCCATCGGCCAGCAGCCGCCGCGCCTCGTCCCGGCGCCGCCGAGCCTCCAGCAGCGACACGTCAGGGTACGTGCCCAGGCTCAAGCGCTTTTCCCGGCCAGCCCAGCGGTATTTCAGCCGCCACCACCGCCCGCCAGCCGGCGACACCTCCAGATAAAGCCCCTCGCCGTCGAAAAGCTTTCGGGCCTTCTCGCCAGGCTTCGCGGCCCGGATCGCGGCATCAGTCAGGGGCATGGGGGCAACTCCGAAAGGCAACCGGGGCAACCGCCCCGAAAGTTGCCCCCGATCTTACCCGGCTGCATGCGGACGCAAGTGGACGCATGCGGACGGTGCCCTAGAGGGAAAACATAAAAAAATCCGCTAGTGCCGGATGGTTACGGACACTAGCGGACGATTAGATGGTCGGCGCGGCGGGATTCGAACTCGCGACCCCTTGCACCCCATGCAAGTGCGCTACCAGGCTGCGCTACGCGCCGACAAGCCTGTCATTATAGCGCGGTTGTGGGGCGCTCTCACGCGCCGGTGAGCAGATCGCGAATTTCCTTCAGTTCGCGCTCGACTTCGCGGACCTGCTCGGGCATCAGTTGCAAGCCATCGAAGGCGGCGCTGTCGGCGAAATCGCTGGAGGCGGCGTCCTGCGCGTCGAATCCGTCGTCGCTGGATGCTCGATCACGGTCGTTCTGGGCGATTTCCTGCAGCTTGCTGCGCGCACCGTTGATGGTGAAACCCTGGTCGTACAGCAACTCCCGGATGCGGCGGATCATGAGCACCTCGTGGTGCTGGTAATAGCGCCGGTTGCCGCGCCGCTTCATGGGGCGAAGCTGGGTGAATTCCTGCTCCCAATAGCGCAGCACGTGCGGCTTGAGGCCACACAGATCGGCCACCTCACCAATGGTGAAGTAGCGCTTGGCGGGAATCGGGGGAAGGTCCTTCTCCATCTACATCGGGAGCTTGCGCAGAGAGCTTTCTAGGTTAGCGCAAGTTGCACGGCGCGGCCAGCCCGCCACAAGCAGGGAAACCGATCGACCCCGGAATGGGGGGTACGCGCACCGCAGCGCGTGCCAGGTCAAAGGCTCACGCTTCGCCGGAGGCCGCGCCTTCCTGCAGCTGGTCTTTCAGCTTCTGGCTGGCATGGAAGGTGACCACCCGGCGTGCGCCGATGGGGATCAGCTCGCCGGTGCGCGGGTTGCGGCCCGGGCGGGGCGCCTTGATGCGGATCTGGAAGTTGCCGAACCCGGACAGCTTGACGTCGCCGCCCGCCACCAGGCGCGCGGCCATGACTTCGAAGAAGGCATCCACCATGTCCTTGGATTCGCGCTTGTTCAGGCCGATCTGCTCGAACAGCATCTCGGCCAGCTGCGCCTTGGTCAAGGACGAGGTTTCCAGGCTGTCGACGGCCAGCGTCAGCAAGTCAGTGGGTTGGCGTGCCATCGTCGTCTCCCGAGTTCCTCACCAGCATCAGCCGCGCAGGCGCGCGCCCAGTTCGGCCTGCAGCCGCTCGACCACGGCCTTGACCACGCCGTCGATGCGCTCGTCGGTCAGCGCCCCCTGCTCGCTGCCCAGCACCAGCCGCACGGCCAGGCTTTTCTCGGCGGCGGCCATGTGGGCAGCGGCTTCAGAGCCGGGCTTGGGGCGGTAGATGTCAAACAGCGTGGCGCCGCGCAGCAAGCCGTCGCTGGGCGTGCTGTGCACGGCCTGCATCAGCTGCGCGTGCGTCACCTGCTCGGGCACGACGACGGCGATGTCGCGCTCGGTGGACTGCCTGCGCGAGACCGGCGCGGCCTGCGGCAGCCGGCGCTGCATCACGGCGTGGAGTTCCAGCTCGAACAGCACCGGCGCCTGCGGCAGCTCCCAGCGCTGGCGCCAGCGCGGGTGCAGCTCGCCGACGAAGCCGATCGGCTGACCGTCGATCAACACACGCGCGCTGCGGCCCGGGTGCAGGGCCGGGTGTTCGGCGCGCTCGAACACCGGCTGGGCGGGGCTGAGCAGCGCCTCGACATCGCCCTTGACGTCGAAGAAGTCAACGGGCGCCTGCTTGCCTTCCCAGCCCTGGCGGCTGGCCGGCCCGTAGGCGAGGCCCGCCACGTGCATGGGCTGTGCCACGCCGCGCACGGTGCTGTCGCTGGCGGCCACCGAAGCATCGCGCACGAACACGCGGCCGACCTCGAACACGCGCACGCGGTCGGCGCGGCGGTCGGTGTTGTGCTTGAGCACCTGCAGCAGCGAGCCCATCAGCGACGAGCGCATCACGCCCATCTGGCTGGCAATGGGGTTGAGCAGGCGCACCGGGTCGGCATTGCCGGCCAGGTCGCGCTCCCAGCTTTCATCGACAAAGCTGAAGTTGATGGTTTCCAGGTAGCCCAGCCCGGCCAGCGCGTGGCGCACGGCAAAGGCGCTGCGGCGGCTTTCGGAACGCACGCGCGGCACGACGGGCGCCAGGGGCGCCGACTCGGGCAGGCTTTGGTAGCCGATCAGGCGGGCGACTTCCTCGATCAGGTCTTCCTCGATCTGCAGATCGAAGCGGTAGGCCGGCGGCTGCACGGTCAGCGTGCCCTGCCCTTCGCTGACCGGCAGGCCCAGGCGGCGAAACACGTCCGCGCACTGCGCCTGCGTCAGCGGCATGCCGATCACCTTGGCCGCACGGGCCACGCGCAAGGTGACGGGCGCGGGCTGCGGCATATTGGGCTGGTGGTCGTCGATGGGGCCGCAGGCGGTGGCCGGCGTGCCGCAGATCTCGACGATGAGCTGGCTGATGCGCTCGATGTGTGCCACCGTCAGCGCCGGGTCGACGCCGCGCTCGAAGCGGTGGCCGGCGTCGGTTGAAAAGTTGTAGCGGCGCGAGCGGCCGGCCACAGCGTCGGGCCACCAGAAGGCGGCTTCGACGTAGATGTTTTGCGTGTCATCCGACACGGCGGTGGCGTCGCCGCCCATGATGCCGGCCAGCGACTCGACCTCGCGCGCGTCGGCGATCACGCCCACGGTGTCGTCCACGGTCACGGTGTTGCCGTTCAGCAGCTTGAGCTGCTCGCCCGGCCGGCCCCAGCGCACATCCAGGCCACCGTCGATCTTGTCCAGGTCGAAGATGTGCGAGGGCTGGCCATACTCGAACATGACGTAGTTGGAGATGTCCACCAGCGCGCCGACGCTGCGCTGGCCGCAGCGCGCCAGGCGATCCACCATCCACGCCGGCGTAGGCGCCTGGGTGTTGACGTTCTCGATTACGCGGCCTGAGAAGCGGCCGCACAGATCGGTGGCGCTGACGGTCACTGGCAGCTTGTTGGCAGTAGTGCCGACGGCCAGCGTGGGCGGGGGCGGCATTTGCAGTGGCGCGCCGGTCAGCGCCGACAGCTCGCGTGCCACGCCGTAGACGCTGAGCACGTGGCCCAGGTTGGGCGTGAGCTTGAGCGTGAACACCGCGTCGTCCAGGTGCAGCGTCTCGCGGATGTCCTGGCCGATGGGCGTGTCGGCTGGCAGTTCCAGCAGGCCCTCGTGGTCGTCGGACAGCTGCAGCTCGCGCGCCGAGCACAGCATGCCCTGGCTCTCGACGCCGCGCAGCTTGCCGAGCTTGATCCTGAACGGCTGGCCGTCGCCTTTCTCGTCGTCCGCCGGCGGCAGTTCGGCGCCGACCAGTGCCGTCGGCACCTTGATGCCAGCGCGCGCGTTGGGCGCGCCGCACACGATGTTCAGCAAGGCGCCCTGCCCCGCGTCCACCTGGCACACGCGCAGGCGGTCGGCGTTGGGGTGCTGCTCGGCCTGCACGATCTGGCCGACCACGATCTGGCTGAACGGCGGCGCCACCGGGCGCACCTCCTCCACCTCGAAGCCGCCCATGGTCAGCACATCGGCCAGTTGCTCGGTGGTCAGCGGCGGGTTGCAAAATTCACGCAGCCAGGATTCAGGAAATTGCATTTTGAAGGTTCAGCGTTGAGCGTTGAGCGTTGAGCGTTGAGCGTTGAGCGGGTTGGAGGCGCGGCGCGGGAGGGTTCTGGCATTTCACGCTGAACGCCAAACCCTTAACGCCCAACCTCTCACTTGAATTGGTTCAGAAAGCGCACGTCGCCCTCGAAGAACAGCCGCAAATCGTTCACACCGTAGCGCAGCATGGCCAGGCGGTCGATGCCGGAGCCGAAGGCGAAGCCGATGAAGCGCTCCGGGTCCAACCCCATGTTGCGCACCACCTGCGGGTGCACCTGGCCGGAGCCGGAGACTTCCAGCCACTTGCCGGCCAGCGGCCCGGTCTGGAACTGGATGTCGATCTCGGCGCTGGGCTCGGTGAACGGGAAGTAGCTGGGCCTGAAACGCAGCACCAGGTCGTCGGTCTCGAAGAAGGCCTTGCAGAAATTCAGGTAGGTGACCTTCAGGTCCTTGAAGCTCACGTTCTCGCCCAGCCACAGCCCTTCGACCTGGTGGAACATGGGCGAGTGCGTGGCATCGTTGTCCACCCGGTAGGTGCGGCCGGGCACGATCACGCGCACCTCGGGCAGCTCGCCGCGCGCCAGCGCCGCAGCGTGCTTTTTCGCATGCGCGGTGGCGTAGCGGATCTGCATCGGGCTGGTGTGGGTGCGCAGGCAGTACGGGTGGCCATCGTCGTCGTTCATGTCGACGTAGAAGGTGTCCTGCATCGAACGCGCCGGGTGATTCGGCGGGTTGTTCAGCGCCGTGAAGTTGAACCAGTCGTTCTCGATCTCGGGGCCGTCGCCGACGTCGAAGCCCATGCTGCCGAAGATCTGCTCGATGCGCTCCCAGGCCAGGCTGACCGGGTGCAGACCGCCCATGCCGCGCTGGCGGCCGGGCAGGCTCACGTCCAGCGCCTCGGCCTGCAGCTGGCGCTCCAGCTCGGCGTCGGCCAGCGCTTGGCGGCGCGCCATCAGGGCCGCCTCGATGGCCTGCTTGGCCTGGTTGATGGCGGCGCCGCGGGTCTTCTTCTCGTCGACCGAGAGCTGCGCCATGCCCTTCATCAGCGCGGTCACGCGGCCGGCCTTGCCGAGGAACTGCGCCTTGGCGTTCTCCAGATCGGCCGGCGTGGTGGCCCGGGCAAAGCTGTCCTGGGCGCTTTGAACCAGGTCGCGAAGATCGTCGGGAGCGGTGGCGGTGGTCATCGGGGTGGCAGCGGGAACGTGGGTGGAAAATGAAAAAGGGATTGAAGCCGAACCGGCCTCAACCCCTTGAACCGCCAGCGCAACCAGCTATTAGGAAGATAGCGACGGGCGGTGCTGGAATCAGGCCAGCTTGGCCTTGGCCTGCTCGACGATGCCGGCAAAGGCGGCCTTGTCGTGCACGGCGATGTCGGCCAGGACCTTGCGGTCCAGCGTGATGCCGGCCTTGTTCATGCCATTGATGAACTGGCTGTAGGTCAGGCCGCATTCGCGCGCGGCGGCGTTGATGCGGACGATCCACAGACGGCGGAACACGCGCTTTTTGTTGCGGCGGTCACGGTAGGCGTACTGGCCCGCCTTCATCACCGCCTGCTTGGCGACGCGGAAGACGTTCTTGCGGCGGCCACGGTAACCCTTGGCCAGGGCCAGCACTTTCTTGTGACGAGCACGGGCGGTCACACCACGTTTGACGCGAGGCATATCGTTCTCTCCTGGTTCGTCGGTTGATCAAAGGCCGGCAAAGGGCAGCATCTGCGCAATCTGTCCGGTGTCGGACTCATGCACATGCACCGCACCACGCAACTGGCGCTTGTTCTTGGTGGACTTCTTGGTCAGGATGTGACGCTTGAAGGCTTGACCGCGCTTGACGGTGCCACCGGGACGAACGCGAAAACGCTTCTTCGCGCTGCTCTTGGTCTTCATTTTGGGCATTTCAAATGCTCTCGCTTGGTTTGTGCTCGTGAGGCGTGCGCAAAACTGCTTTGCGCCCTTGATCAGGCCCCGAGCCACTTGTTGCCGGGCAAACTGCTGGGGTTCGCCCGGGGTTGGCAGGCCTTTCAGTCTGCCCGTTCGCCGGGCGTGCCCGGCAAATGCTTCAAATCTGGCGTGACCGGCAGCGGCTTCAGGCCGCGGCGGCCTGCTGTTCGCCGGCGGCCGCCTTGCCGCCCGCGCCACCGCCCGAGGCCTTCTTGCGCGCCGGCGCGATCATCATGACCATCTGCCGGCCTTCCAGCTTGGGAAACTGCTCGACGACCATGGTGTCGGCCAGGTCGTCGCGCACGCGGTTCAGCAGCGCCATGCCCAGTTCCTGGTGCGTGATCTCGCGACCGCGAAAGCGCAGCGTGACCTTCACCTTGTCGCCATCGGCCAGAAAGCGGCGGATGTTGCGCATCTTGATGTTGTAGTCGCCATCGTCGGTACCGGGGCGGAACTTGACTTCCTTGATCTCGATGACCGTCTGCTTGGCCTTGGCTTCGGCGGCGCGCTTTTGCTCCTGGTACTTGAACTTTCCATAGTCCATCAGGCGGCACACCGGCGGGTTGGCCGTGGCGGCGATCTCGACCAGGTCCACGTCCAGTTCGCCGGCCATGCGCAACGCCTCCTGCAGTGGCACGATGCCCAGGGGTTCGTTGTCGGGACCGTTGAGGCGAACCTCGGGGGCCATGATTTCACGATTCAGACGATGCGCGCGCTCTTCACGGTGGCGGCGGTCACGAAAATTGGTAGCGATGGCAAGAATCCTTTACAAAAAAATGCTACGCAAACAGTAGCTACTGCCGCCCAAAACACGCGGACCAGAGCTGTGTTTCATCCAAGAAATCAGGCTTTGGAAGCGATGTCCTGTGCAATGCGCTTGGCAAACGCATCGAGGGACATCACACCGAGGTCTTGATTGCCCCGGGCGCGCACTGCGACGGCGCCAGCCTCCCTTTCCTTGTCGCCCACGACCAGGATGTAGGGCAGCTTTTGCAACGAATGCTCCCGTATTTTATACGTGATCTTCTCGTTGCGCAGGTCGGTTTCCACCCTAAGCCCTTGATTTCGCAGCGTTTTCGCCACGCTTTGCACGTAATCGGCCTGCGCGTCGGTGATGCCGGTGACCACCACCTGCACCGGCGACAGCCACACCGGCAGCGCGCCGGCATGCTCTTCGATGAGGATGCCGATGAAGCGCTCCAGGCTGCCGACGATGGCGCGGTGCAGCATCACCGGGCGGTGGCGGGCGCCGTCCTCGCCCACGTATTCGGCGTCCAGCCGCTCGGCCATCGAGAAGTCGACCTGCATGGTGCCGCACTGCCACTGGCGACCGATGGCGTCCTTCAGCGTGTACTCGATCTTGGGGCCATAGAAGGCGCCCTCGCCCGGCGACACCTCGAACTCGCAGCCCGAGGCGCGCAGGCTTTCCATCAGCGCGTGCTCGGCCTTGTCCCAGCTCTCGTCGGAGCCGATGCGCTGCTCGGGCCGCGTGGCCACCTTGTAGATGATGTCGGTAAAGCCGAAGTCCTTGTAGACCTTTTGCAGCAGCGCCGTGTAGGCCGTGCACTCGGGCAGGATCTGGTCTTCGGTGCAGAAGATGTGACCGTCGTCCTGCGTGAAGGCGCGCACGCGCATGATGCCGTGCAGGCCGCCCGAGGGCTCGTTGCGGTGGCAGGCGCCGAACTCGCCGTAGCGCAGCGGCAGGTCGCGGTAGCTTTTCACGCCCTGCTTGAAGATCATGATGTGGCCAGGGCAGTTCATCGGCTTGAGCGCGTAGTCGCGCTTCTCGCTCTCGGTGATGAACATGTTCTCGCGGTACTTGTCCCAGTGGCCAGTCAGCTCCCACAGCGACTTGTCGAGGATCTGCGGGCCCTTGACCTCGTGGTAGCCGTTGTCGCGGTAGACGCGGCGCATGTACTGCTCCACCTCCTGCCACAGCGTCCAGCCCTTGGGGTGCCAGAACACCGTGCCGGGCGAATGCTCGTCGATGTGGAACAGCTCCAGTTCGCGCCCCAGCTTGCGGTGGTCGCGCTTTTCAGCCTCTTCCAGCATGCGCAGGTAGCCCTGCAGCTCGTCCTTGCTGGCCCAGGCGGTGCCGTAGATGCGCTGCAGCATCTCGTTGCGGTGGTCGCCGCGCCAGTAGGCGCCGGCCACTTTCATCAGCTTGAAGTGCTTGAGCTTGCCGGTGCTGGGCACGTGCGGGCCGCGGCACAGGTCCTCGAAGGCGCCTTCGCGGTACAGCGACACGTCTTCGTTGCTCGGGATGCTGGCGATCAGCTCGGCCTTGTAGTGCTCGCCCAGGCCCTTGAAGTACTCGACGGCGGCATCGCGCGGCAGCACGCGGCGCAGCACCGGCTCGTCCTTGGCGGCCAGCTCGGCCATCTTCTTCTCGATGGCGGCCAGGTCCTCGGGCGTGAAGGGGCGCTTGTAGCTGAAGTCGTAGTAAAAGCCGTGCTCGATCACCGGGCCGATGGTGACCTGCGCCTCGGGAAACAGCTCCTTCACCGCATAGGCCAGCAGGTGCGCCGTCGAGTGGCGGATCATCTCCAGGCCCTCCGGGTCCTTGGCGGTGACGATGGACACGCGCGCGTCCTGCGTGATGGGGTAGCTGGTGTCCACCAGCTTGTCGTCGGCCGCCGGCGCACCCGGGGCGCCCACCTTGCCGCCCAGCGCCGCCTTGGCCAGGCCCGCGCCGATGGACTGGGCCACCTCGGCCACCGTCACCGGCCCAGGGTACTGGCGCTGCGAGCCGTCTGGAAGCG
>JAEXBL010000055.1 GCA_023394015.1 Pseudomonadota bacterium
GTGCCCTTCAACATCGCCAGCTATGCGCTGCTGACGCACATGCTGGCGCAGCAGTGCGACCTGGCAGTGGGCGACTTCATCTGGACCGGCGGCGACTGCCACATCTACGCCAACCATGAAGCGCAGGTGAAGGAGCAGCTCAGCCGCACGCCCTTCCCCTACCCCACCCTGCATATCAAGCGCCGCCCGCCTTCGATCTTCGACTACGACTACGAGGACTTCGAGGTGCAGGGCTACCAGCACCACCCGGCCATCAAGGCGCCGGTGGCAGTGTAGGCCCAAGAACCAATCGACCTCCAGCGCTTGACAGGCAAGCGCTGGCAGCTGTTTTTATTGAAGCATCCAAGATGAGCGAGTTGTTATCCCTTTACCGCACCATGGTGCGCCTCCGCGCCTTCGAGGACGCGGCCGAGGCCGCCAGCCAGGGCGGCGTGGCCGTCTGGGGTGAAGCCGCATCCGAGCAGCCGGCGCTGGTGCGCGGGCCGCTGCACCTGTCGACCGGGCAAGAGGCCGTGGCCGCCGGCGTGTGCGCCCACCTCGGGCCCGCCGACCTGCTGACCAGCACCCACCGCGGCCACGGCCACACGCTGGCCAAGGGCGCCGACCCGGCCCGGATGATGTGCGAGCTGTTCGGCCGCGCCAGCGGCTACAACGGCGGCAAGGGCGGCTCGATGCACATCGCGGACTTCTCGGTCGGCATGCTTGGCGCCAACGGCGTGGTGGCGGCCGGCCTGCCGATTGCGGTGGGCGCGGCGCAGGGGCTGAAGATTCGCGGCCAGGCGGCGATCGCCGTGTGCTTCTTCGGCGACGGCGCCATCAACCGCGGCCCGTTCATGGAGGCGCTGAATTGGGCCGTGGTCTACCACCTGCCGGTGCTGTTCGTGTGCGAGGACAACCGCATCAGCGCCACCACCGAGAGCCGCCAGATGACGGCCGGCCCCGGCGCCAGCGCGCGCGCGTCGGCCCTGGGCATCCCGGCGGTGCAGGTCGATGGCACCGACGTGCAGGCGGTATCGAGCGCGGCCGAAGAGCTGATCCGCGACATCCGCGCCGGTAGCGGCCCGCGCCTTTTGCACGCGCTGACGGACCGGCACAAGGGGCATGTCTCGGTCGACCCGGGCCTGTACCGCAATGCCGACGACGTGGCCGCCGCCCTGGCGCGCGACGGCATCGCCCGCACGCGCGCGCAGCTGGTCGCGCAAGGCCACGCCGCGCAGGTGACGCGGATCGAGCGCGAGGCCAGGGCCGAGATCGACGCCGCCGTGGCCACCGCCACCGCCGCGCCGCTGCCCGAGCCGAGCGCCGCCTACACCGACATTCAGAACACGGGCGAAGGAGTCTGGCAATGAACAGCCCGGTGCAGATGACCTACGCACAGGCCGCCGCGCTGGCCCTGTCGCAGGCCATGGACAAGGACCCGCACGTCGTCGCCCTGGGCGAGGACCTGGGCCGCGGCGGCGTGTTCGGCCAGTACCGCGATGCCGATGGCGCGCCGCTGGTGCAGCGCTTCGGGCCGCAGCGCATCATCGACACGCCGATCTCGGAAAGCACCATAGTCGGCGCCGCCGTCGGCATGGCGCTGGCCGGCTGCACGCCGGTGGTCGAGCTGCGCGTGGTCGATTTCGCGCTGTGCGCCATCGACGAGGTGGTCAACCAGGCCGCCAAGAACCGCTACATGTTCGGCGGCCAGGGCCGCGTGCCGATGGTGATGCGCATGCCCATCGGCATCTGGTCGGCCTCGGCCGCGCAGCACAGCCAGTCGCTGGAGGCGTGGTTCGCGCACATCCCCGGCCTGGTCGTCGTCGCGCCCGCCACGCCGACCGACAACCACGGCCTGCTGCTGTCGGCGCTGGCCTCGGGCGACCCGGTGGTCTACATGGAGCACAAGGAGCTGTGGCCCGTGGCCGGCGAGGTCACGCCCGGCCAAGCCGTGCCGCTGGGCCAGGCGCGCGTGCTGCGCGAAGGCGGCGACGTGACCATCGTGTCGTGGTCGCGCCAGCTGCAGGCCTGCGAACAGGCCGCCGAGCAGTTGGCCGCGCAGGGCGTGCAGGCCGAGCTGATCGACCTGCGCACCATCTGGCCCTGGGACAAGACCACCGTGCTGCACAGCGTGGCCCGCACCGGCCGCCTGCTGGTGGTGCACGAGGCCGTGCA
Source organism: Pseudomonadota bacterium (assembly GCA_023394015.1). Classification (GTDB taxonomy): domain Bacteria; phylum Pseudomonadota; class Gammaproteobacteria; order Burkholderiales; family Burkholderiaceae_C; genus Ottowia. The sequence continues at coordinate 2,155 of JAEXBL010000055.1, forward strand.
GGTGGCCGGCTTCGGCGCCGAGATCGCCGCCACGGTGGCCGAGGAAACTGGCGCACGCGTCGCCAGGCTGGGCGCGCCGCGCATCCCGGTCGGCTACGCGCCCACGCTGGAGGCCGAGGCGCGCGTGGGCGCCGACAAGATCGTGGCCGGCGTGCAGAAGCTGTTGCAGCGATGAAGCCCGCCCCACCGAAGATCGGCCTGATCTGGGCCCAGGCCCGCCACCGCGTCATCGGCAAGGACGGCGTGATGCCCTGGCACATGCCCGAAGACCTGGCGCACTTCAAGCGCACCACGCTCAGCCACCCGGTCATCATGGGCCGCAGGACCTGGGACTCGATCCCGCCGCGCTTTCGCCCCCTGCCGGGGCGCCGCAACATCGTCGTCACGCGCCAGGCCGACTGGCAGGCGCCGGGAGCGCAAGCCGCCACCAGCCTGCACGAGGCGTTGCAGCTGTGCGATGGCGCGGGCGAGGTCTGGGTCATCGGCGGCGCCCAGATCTACGCCCAGGCGCTGCCGCTGGCCGACGAAGTGGTGGTGACCGAGATCGACGCCGATTTCGACGGCGACGCCTTCGCGCCCGCGCTCGGTCCCGAGTGGCGCGAGGTGGCGCGCGAGGAGATCGTCGCCGCCAGCGGGCTGCGCCTGGCCTTCGTCACGCGCCGCCGAACGCCCTCGCCCGCCGATTGACCCTGCTGGCGTGTCGCGCCTGCGGCCTGCTGCCGGGCGGTCCACAATGGCCGCGGACATCTGCTTTGCAGGAGGCACGCCATGACCAAAACCTTCAAGGTCGGCGACCACGTCGGCTGGAACTCCGAGGCCGGCCAGGTCAGCGGCCACATCACCAAGGTGCACAAGAAAGACTTCGACTGGAAGGGCTACACCCACCACGCCAGCGAAGACGACCCGCAGTACGAAATCCAGAGCGACAAGACCGATCACGTCGCCGTGCACAAGGGCTCGGCACTGCGGCATCTGAAACAGTGACGCGATGGTCGCGCGCCTGCCGTTACACACCATCGGCCACTCGACCCTGTCGGTCGATGAACTGGCCGAGCGGCTGCAGGCGGCGCAGGTCACGCGCCTGATCGACGTGCGCGCCATCCCGCGCTCGCGCACCAACCCGCAGTTCAACCAGGACACGCTGCCTGCCGCGCTGGCGCCGCACGGCATCGCCTACCAGCACCTGGCCAGCCTGGGCGGGCGGCGCAGCCTGCAGCGCCACGTGCCGCCCGAGGTGAACGGCTTCTGGGACAACCGCAGCTTTCACAACTACGCCGACTACGCGCTGCAGCCCGCCTTCCGCGCAGGGCTGGCCGAGCTGCGCGAAGCCGGCCAGCACGAACGCTGCGCCGTGATGTGCTCTGAAGCCGTCTGGTGGCGCTGCCACCGCCGCATCATCGCCGACCACCTGCTGGCCGCGGGCGAGTCGGTGCGCCACATCCTGGGCGATCACATCGAGGACGCGCACCTGACGCCGGGCGCGCAGCTGGGTCCGGACGGCACGGTCACCTATCCCACGCCACCCGGTGCCACGTGAACCCGACGCGGCAAACGGCCACTACCAGCGCTTCGGCAACCGGCGCGAGGTGTGGAACACGCGCAGCACCTCCACCACGTCGCCGCGCACCCGATACGGCACCAGGTAGCGCGTGCGCGGCACCAGCAACTCACGCGTGCCCGGCACGCGGCCGGGCCGGCCCAGGCCGGGCTGCTCTTGCAGCAAGGCCACGGCGGCCATCACCCGCCCCACCACCAGGCGCGCGGCCACGGGGTCGTCCTGGGCGATGTGGCTCGCCTCTTGGTCCAGATTGGCCAAGGCTTGGCGCAGCCAGCGCACTTGCACGTTCAGTCACTCCATCGGGCAGCGAAAGCGGCCAGTTCGGCCTCGCTGGCAAAGTCGCCGGCATCGGCTTCGGCCAGCGCCGCCTGCGTCTCGGCCACCTGCCATTCGTTGCTCTCGACGAACTGGCGAATGGCCTCGGCCGCCAGAAAGGACTTGCTGCGCTGCGTGGAGACCGCCAGGCGCTCCAGGCGCTGCTTGATCTCGTCGTCCAGACGCACGCTCATGGTGGTCGACATGGCTTGAATCCTCGCTGTGCAATCGCTTGTATGAACCTGTGTACACTCTAGCACATGCGCCTCACCACCTGGAACGTCAACTCCCTCAACGCCCGACTGCAGCATGTGCTGGATTGGCTGGCGGCCAACCCGGTCGATGTGCTGGCGATTCAGGAGCTGAAGCTCACCGACGACAGGTTTCCATTCGATGCGCTGCGCGAGGCCGGCTACGAGGCGGCGGTGTTCGGGCAGAAGACCTACAACGGCGTCGCCCTGCTGTCGCGCACACCGATAGAAGACGTGGCGCGCAACATCGCCGGCTTCAGCGACGACAGCGCGCGCGTCATCGCCGGCACGGTGGCGGCGCCGAGCGGGCCGCTGCGCATCGTCAACGGCTATTTCGTCAACGGCCAGGCGCCGGGCACCGACAAGTTCGACTACAAGATGAGCTGGCTGCGCGGGCTGCGCGACTGGCTGCGCGAGGAGCTGGCCGCGCACCCGCGCCTGGTGCTGCTGGGTGACTTCAACATCGCGCCGGAAGACCGCGACAGCTACGACCCGGTGGGCCTGGCCGAGACCATCCACCACACCAGCGAGGAGCGCGGGCATTTCAAGGCCCTGCTCGATCTGGGCCTGCACGATGCCTTCCGCCTGTTCGAGCAGCCCGAGAAAAGCTACACGTGGTGGGATTACCGCATGCTGGGCTACCAGAAGAACCGCGGCCTGCGAATCGACCACATCCTGGTCAGCCAGCCGCTGCTGCCGCAGGTTCTGGCCTGCAGCATCGACCGCACGCCGCGCAAGTGGCCCAAGCCCAGCGACCACGCGCCGGTGACGGTGGAACTGGCGGGCTGAGCCACAAAGCCCCAAACACCGAACGCAGAAAACGCAGAGATTTCGCAGAGGACGCTGAGGGAACCCGGCTTGAGCATGTCCTGGCTGCGTCCGGAGGCTTCAGGTGCTCGTGCCCTGCAGCGTCAATCCTTCCCGGCGTCGATGCCCAGCTCCTGAATCTTGCGCGTGAGGGTGTTGCGGCCGATGCCGAGCTTTTGCGCGGCCTCGATGCGGCGGCCGCCGGTGCTGGCCAGGGCCGCCTCGATCAACTGCGTCTCGACCTGCCGCATCAGTTGATCCCACACCGCAGGCTGGCCGCTGGCGAGGCGGCGCGCGGCCTCGGCGTGCAGGCCCTGGCGCCAGTCGGGCGAGGCGGTGCCAGGCAGCACGGGTGATTCATCGACCAGATCAGCCGCCGGCGCCGTGGGCAACGCGCCAGCAACTGTTTTTTCAGCAGCACCCGGCTCGGCCGTCCCGGCCAGCACCTCGGGCGGCAGGTCCTTCAGCTCGATCACCTGCGCGGGCGCCATCACCGTCAGCCAGTGGCAGATGTTCTCCAGCTGGCGCACGTTGCCGGGAAAGGCAAAGCCCGCCAGCCGCGCCAGCGCCGGGGCGGAAAAGCGCTTGGGCTCGACGCCCAGCTGCCGCGCGCTCTGCGCCAGGAAGTGGCGCGCCAGCGCCGGCACGTCCTCGCGCCGCTCGCGCAGCGGCGGCAGGCGCAGGCGGATCACGTTCAGGCGGTGGAACAGGTCTTCGCGAAAGCTGCCCTGCTGCACGCGCTGCTCCAGGTTCTGGTGCGTGGCGGCGATCACGCGCACGCTGGTCCTGACGGCGCTGTGCCCGCCGACGCGGTAGAACTGCCCGTCCGACAGCACGCGCAGCAGGCGCGTCTGCAAGTCGAGGGGCATGTCGCCGATCTCGTCGAGAAACAGCGTGCCGCCGTCGGCCTGCTCGAAGCGGCCGCGCCGCATCGCCTGCGCACCGGTGAAGGCGCCGCGCTCGTGGCCGAACAGCTCGGACTCCAGCAAATCTTTCGGTATGGCGGCGGTATTGATGGCCACGAAGGGGCCGCCCGAGCGCGGCGAATGCTTGTGCAGCGCGCGCGCCACCAGTTCCTTGCCGCTGCCCGATTCGCCGGTGATGAGCACCGTGACATGGCTGGGCGACAGCCGCCCGATGGCGCGGAACACGTCCTGCATCGCCGGCGCCTGGCCCAGCATCTCGGGTGCGGCGGCCTGCTGCTGCTCGGCCACGTCCTCGCGCTGGCTCTCGGCCACGGCGCGGTGGATCAGTTCCACCGCCTTGGGGACGTCGAAGGGCTTGGGCAGGTACTCGAAGGCGCCGCCCTGGAAGGCGGCGACGGCGCTGTCCAGGTCGGAGAAGGCCGTCATGATGATCACCGGCAGCCCCGGCAGGCGCTGCCGGAGCTGGCCCAGCAACTCCAGCCCGCTGCCGCCGGGCATGCGGATGTCGCTGACCAGCACCTGCGGCGGTTCGGCCTCGTCCTCCAGCGCGTTCAGCACCTCGCGCGGGTTGGTGAACGAGCGCGTGGCCAGCGATTCGCGCGACAGCGCCTTCTCCAGCACGAAGCGGATGGACTGGTCATCGTCCACGATCCAGATGGGTTTCATCGGGGTTCCCACAAAGTCATTGCCGGGCCGAGGCAGGCATCATCAAAAACCATAGCTGCTTGCGCTTGATACACGCCGGCTTGAGGCACTTTCTCCTCA
>JAEXBL010000337.1 GCA_023394015.1 Pseudomonadota bacterium
GCTCGAATCCGCCTTGGCGCGCGCCTTCGAGGCCGGCGCGCAGCCGCCGCCGGCCGCCACCGCGCCCGCCCTGCCGGCGGGCGAAGGCGAGCCGCCCTGCGCCGAATACCAGCGCCGCCACGCCAGCCTGAGCCCGCGCGAGCGGCAGGTGATGCAGGGCGTGGTCGAGGGCAAGATCAGCAAGATCATCGCCCGCGAGCTGGACATCAGCACCAAGACCGTGGAGCTGCACCGCAGCCGCGTGATGGCCAAGATGCAGGCCGAATCCGTGGTGCACCTGACCCGCATGGCGCTGGGCCAGCGGGTGCTTTGAGTGCCGCGCGGTTTTTCGCCATATTGGCCTGCGGCGCTGGCCGGACGGGCGCGGGCAGCTATCAAAAACAAAGCCATCGGGCCGATCGGCCAAGCCGACTGGCAGGCTTCCCATAGGTAACGTTACTAGCTGGATCGATTACTAGCTGGTAACGCCCTGAATGGCGCCGCGGCGGCGCAAGCGGTTCAATCACACCCATCAAGTGATTCGAGCGTGAACGAGTTGCTTGGTCGTGGCGGGAGAGGTTCCTGGCCACGCGCGAAATTCAACCAATCCGGCCCCGCGGGGCCACTTGAACCAAGGAGTGAGAAATGGGTGCAGCAGTAGCAGTAGTGGCTCCGATGTTGATGGGCGGCGGCGCCGGCGGCATGCTGGGCGGCATGTTGGGCGGCGGCATGCTGAGCAACCTGCTCGGCGGCCTCTTGGGCGGCGGCGGTGCCGGCGGTGCGGAAGGCATTGCCAAGGCCATCCAGGGCTTCTCGCCCGCCAACGTGCTGAACGCCGCGGCCAACCTGGTGAACGCCATGCACGGTGGTGCCGTGAAGGGTGCTGCGGAACAATTGCAGCGCGAAGATGGCATGCCCAAGTTCATCCAGGACGCCATCAACCAGGCGGTGGACAAGATCCTGAAGCAGCACCACAAGCCGACCGACCCCTGCTGCGAGCGCCAACTGGGCGACGCCACCAAGGACGGCCTGCAGAAGGAGATGGATGATCTGATCAAGAAGCTGGTGGACAACATCCGCAAGCAACTGGGCGAGGAAGGCAAGGAGTCCAGCGGCGCCGGCAAGGGCGGCAAGAAGAGCACCGGTAGCTGGCTGCAGGCCATCGCCAAGGCCATGGGCGCGGTGCTGGGCCAGAAGGCCGGCGAAATGGTCAGGCTGTCCGACAAGGTGTCGTCGCTGGGTGAAAAGTCTGCCGGCCTGAAGGGCGAGGAGAAGCAGGACAACGCGCAGGAGATGACCGCGGCGCAGACCGAACTGCAGGGCGTGAGCCAGGAGTACAAGCTGCTGACCGAGACCATCAGCACCGTGCTGAAGGGCATCGGCGAAGCGCTTTCTACCATGGGCCGCAAGCAGTAAGACGCTTCTGCTTTCACATGCCAGCGAAAGACAGGCCGCGTCAGCGGCCTGTTTTGCTTGGTCTTGCCGCTTGGCACCAAGGCCAGCGCTTCCGTGGAGATGAGCCGATGGGCATGTACCTGATGACCGCGCAACTCGAGTTGTAAAAGGGCTGTACCAGCCCGGCGCAGGTGGCCGAGCTGCGCCAGGCCGGTGGCGCCATGCTGGGTGTGTTGAGCCCGGGCGCCTGCAGTTCATCAAGGCAGGCGTGCGGATGAACTTGAAGTGCCCTTCGGGGTCTGCGCGCTCGCCTCACGTGCGGCCTTGTGCTGTGTCAGGCGCGTCAATTCCATGCCGGCAGCCCGCGAGGCGTTCACATGAGAGGGCGTTCTTTTTCGTCTGGATACACCGCGTTTGGCCCGCGCGACACATCGCCCGCCTAGACTGCCCGCCGAGTGCTCACTTCTTGATCAACTTTTCTTGCCATGAAAGCTTTCTTCTCGCCATCCATCTTGGCCCGTGCGGGGGCACGCTCGATCCTGGCCGCCTTGCTGGCCGCCGGCGCACTGCTGCCGCTGGCCGCGCGGGCCGACATCGACTGGAACACCGCCGACTGGGGCGGCTACAGCGTGAACTCGCTGAGCTACTGGTCGTATTCCGACATGGCGCGCCGCAGCGCCGAGCGGGCGCAGGAAGCCGCGCGTCCCGGTGGCCGGTCCGCCTCCAGGCCCAAGCCCAAATCCAGGGCGGAGGCGCTGAGCGTGGCCGCCAACCGCACCAGTTCGGGCGGCTTCGAGGACGGGCGCGGGCTGGATGCGCTGGCGCGGATGTACCCGCGCGACCAGTTCTTCGAGCGCAAGGATCAGTTCCGCGAGATCGTCAAGGGCTTCAACCAGAACGTGCAAGGGCTTTACGGCGTGCCGCCCGACAACCTGGCCACGGGCCTGACGGTGGCGCTGGCCGGCGCATACGCGGCCTACCACAACCGCAGCTTCCCTGATCAGTGGGTCAAGCCCTTGTACCGCCAGATGGAAGAACTGCTGCTGAATGACCCCAGGCTGGAAGAGCGCACGCCAGTGAGCAAGGCCGGTGACTACCAGGTGATGGTGGGCACCGGCATGATGCTCATGCTGGCCCAGGCCGAGGTGCAGAAGAACCCCGACGCCGCCAGCGAGCGGCAACTGCGCCAGGCCGGGGCCGAGGCGCTGAAGGCGCTGCTGAACACGGACCTGGACCGGGTGGAGTTCTCGGCCCGAGGCCTTCGGGTGCGCTGAAGGAATACAAGCTGCTCACCGAAATCATCATCACCGTGCTGAAGGGCATCGGCGAGGCACTGGCCAACCGGGGCCACAAGCAATAAGCGACAGGCTGTCTGCTTGAAGCCGGCACGCCCGGATTCAGCTGTTGCGTTTGGGTACCTTTCGCGCAGTCAGGGCGTCATCTGCGCTGCCTACACTGGGCTCAAGCATGATCTTGCCAACATCATCTTTTCTCCAAGGTGACGACAAAGGACGTGGCCGAGCCGTGCCGCAGCGCCGACTGCGTCGTGCCGGGCGTTGCGCGGCAGCCATAGCGCTGGGCTGCCTGCTGGGCTGGCAGCCTGCGGCGCACGCCTTGGCGATGCCGCCTGGGGCTACAGCTGGGATTTCACGCACGACTGGGTTCAAAGTGACCTGGCGCGGCGCAGCGCCGAACAGTGGCGAGCGGCGGTCAACAAACCGGGCGGGTCCAAAGGCCGCCAGGCTCGGCCATCGCCGCGCTCGCCGCTGGACATTGGCGACGCGGGGGACTTCGTGAGTTCTCGGAAGGCCAGGCTGTCGGACACGCGGGCGGTGGAGGCGCTGGCAGCGCGGCTGTACCCGCGCGAGGATTACCTGAAGAGCCGCCACATGTTCGAGGACCTGATCGTGGCCTTCAATCGCAACGTGAATGCCCAGTACGGGGTGCCGAGGAACAACCTGGCTACCGGCATGGCCGTGGCACTGGCAGGCGGTTACGCGGCCTACACCAACCAGGCGTTTCCCGACGCCATGGTCAAGCCGCTGGTGACGCAGCTGGATGGCCTGCTGCGCGATGGCCTGCTGCGCGAGGACAGCAAGGTGACATCCATGGGCATTCGCCAAAAGGTTTACACCTACCACATGATGGTGGGCACTGGCCTGTGGCTGACGGCCATGCAGATCGACTTGCAGCGCCAACCCAATGCGCGCCACGCAGCGGCCCTGCGCCGGGCCGGGGCGACTACCTGCAGGCCTTGCTGGGGGTGGCACCGGATCGCGTGTCGTTCACCTCGGCGGGGCTCCAGATGCAGTGAATGCGCCGGTTCATCGGGCCGGGGGCGGGCACAGTTGAAGCACAAGGGGCATGAGGCTTATGAAACCAGTTGATCATCGATCTGTTTTCTTGCGCATCGCTGGCGCCGTGCTGACAATGGCAGCGCTGACGACGCTGCCGATGCCGGCCCAGGCATTCAGCGGCGTGTTTGATGCCCAGGCGCAGAAGGCGCTGCGTTCAGTGGGCGGCTCTTTGATGGATCGTGCGCCCGAGGTGGCCAGCCAACCGCCTTCCGTGGGCGTGCAACTGGGCGGGGGGCCCACCACTGCGGCAGGCAAGCGGGCACCAGGGGCGCCGGCAGCCGATGCCAAGGTGGCCGACTTTCGCTATGCGCCCGCGGTCAGCGCCAGGGTGCGCGACGACATCATCCAGATGCTGGTGGACGTGGGCAAGCGCCAGGGCACGCTGGACGCAGTGGGGGAGAAAAACCTGCGGGAGGCCCTGGGCAAGGTCGACATCGTGAAAAGCATCGGCGGCGCCCTGCAGGCCAAGGGCTACCCGCTGCACAGCGTGGCCACCGCCAGCGCGTACTGGCTGGTCATCAACTATGAGATCGTGCGCGGCGTGCAGGCCACCGATGCGCAGAACGCTGCGGTGCTGCGTCAGATGCAGCAGCGCATGGCTGCCACGCCCGAGATGGCGCGCATGAGCGACGAACAGAAGCAGCGGGCGGCCGAAGGCATGCTGTGGATCGGCACGCTGCAATACCAGAACCACCAGCAGGCCAAGCAAGGCACGCCTGGCTACGACATGCAGGCCGTGGTGGCCGATGCGCGCCAGGCGCTGGCCGACTTCGGCATCGATGCCGACCGCCTGAACCTGAGTGCCGAAGGGCTGGTGCCGCAGTAAAACGGGGCGAAGCGTCTCCAGAGGCCATGAGCACGCTGGCCTCGGCCGGTCGGAGGCGGAGCAGCGTCTTCTGGTGGCAGCGCGCTGGGTGGCTTGCTGGCGCCAGGGGTTTATCCCGCAAGCGCCTGCGCCCGGCTTGATCATGCGTCAGCGCGCACGCGGCGCAGGCGTTCGCGGCGGGGCAGTTGCTGCCAGGTCAGCCAATGTTCCCGCTCCAGGCGGAACTGCGCGGCCTGGCCGCCGTTGTAGGGCGCCAGGCCGGTGGCGGCAAAGCCGAGCACCCGCAGGCAGTGTGCGGCCGAACGGTTGGCCGGGGCGCAGTAGCCGAACACGCGCGCTCGGCCCAGCTCGGCGAAGGCGCGCTGCAGCAGCCAGTCGCCGCCGTCCAGGGCCAGCGTGCCGCCCCAGGCGTCGGGTTGCAGGCGGGCGCCGATCTCCAGCTCTTGCTCGTTGCCCAGCACGTGCACCAGGCTGAACCAGCCGCAAAAACGCCATTCGGGCGCCTCCACCAGCGCCAGCAGCGTGCCGCCGATCTCGCCCTCGGCGTGGGCCTGGCGGGCCTCGGCCACGCTGTCGGCGTCGGGCGGCACGGCGCGCTCGGCGCACCAGATGCCGGTGCCCTCGTGCCGGCGATAGAAGTCCTGCAGGTTGGCGACGAAGCCGGCCGCGGCGGCGGGCTCGTGCAGCGGTGCGTCGTCCACCAGTTGCGCGCGCACGCGCGGGTCGCGGTGCATGCGGGCCAGGTCGTCCACGTCGTAGGCGGCGAACTCACGCAGGCGCAGGCGGGCGCTGGCGGGCCACGGAGCGGGCGGCGGGGGATGTTGGAGCATGGGCTGCAGCACTGTAGCCAGCGGCGGTAGCGGGCGCCAGTTGGTAGGCTTACCAGGGCATGGCTTGTCGGGTGTTGGTACTGTCTTTTATCAGGGGCGCTGCACCGCGCGGCAAGAGGCGTGCAGCGGCGATCAGGGCCGCTGCGCCACCGTGCAGCCCATGTGCCGCAGCGGCCTCCCGTATCATTCGCGCTGGCCCGCAGCCAGCCGCGCGCTGCCGGCCCGACCGCCATGCCGTCCGACCTCGACCACGCCCCCGACCAGCCGCTGCGCCCGCCCGAGTCCGAGCCCGAGCAAAGCCTGTGGCGCTGGCTGGTCGCCGCGGTGCTGGTGCTGGTCATCGTGGTGGGCGCCTACCAGGCCTATGAG
>JAEXBL010000341.1 GCA_023394015.1 Pseudomonadota bacterium
GGCCCCGGCGGCGACCGCCGTGGCGGCCCGCGCCGCGGCGCCCGCGGCGGCGGCACGCACGCCGCACCTGCCGATGGCAGCGACAAACCCGCCGAAGGCCAAGGGGCCGACGCTCAACCCGCCGTTAAGCGCGTTCGCCAAGTCGCCGCGCCCGCATCTGACGCCAGCGCCGCAGCCGCTGGTGCAGCGGACGGCGCCAAAGGAGAGTAAACCATGCTGCAACCTGCACGCAGAAAGTACCGCAAGGAGCACAAGGGCCGCAACACCGGCATTGCCACCCGTGGCAACACCGTGGCCTTTGGCGAATTCGGCCTCAAGTCCACCGACCGTGGCCGCCTGACCGCGCGCCAGATCGAAGCCGCGCGCCGCGCCATCACGCGCCACGTCAAGCGCGGTGGCCGCATCTGGATCCGGGTGTTCCCCGACAAGCCCATCTCGACCAAGCCGGCCGAGGTGCGCATGGGCAACGGCAAGGGCAACCCGGAGTACTGGGTGGCCGAGATCCAGCCCGGCAAGGTGCTGTACGAGATCGTGGGCGTGCCCGAGCCGCTGGCGCGCGAGGCGTTTGCCCTGGCCGCTGCCAAGCTGCCGCTGCGCACCACCTTCGTCGCCCGCATGACCGGCCAGTAATCAGGAGGAACGCCAGATGAAAACCGCTGAACTGCGCAAGAAGGACGTGGCCGGCCTGCAGGCCGAGGTGAAGGAGCTGCAAAAGGCCCACTTCAACCTGCGCATGCAAAAGGCCACGCAACAGCTGTCCAATACCGGGCAGCTCAAGGTCACGCGCCGCGCCATTGCCCGCGCCAAGACGCTGATCGCCGAGAAGCAGGCTGCCGAACAGCAGCCCGCCGCCAAGTAAGGAGTGAACATGACGGAAGAAAAGAAATCCATCAAGCGCACCCTGGTCGGCAAGGTTGTCAGCGACAAGCGCGCCAAGACCGTGACGGTGCTGATCGAGCGTCGCGTCAAGCACCCGATCTACGACAAGATCGTGATCCGTTCGAGCAAGTACCACGCGCACGACGAGAACGACGAGTACAAGCTGGGCGACACGGTGGAGATCACCGCCAGCCGCCCGCTGTCCAAGACCAAGAGCTGGGTCGCCACCCGCCTGGTGCAAAAGGCCGCCCGCGTCTGATCAAGACCCCGCTGGCCAGGCGCCCAAACCGGCGCCGCCAGCACACGGCCCCCGAACAGCCCACAATGCGTGGGCTGTTTTTGTTTTTGGGCGGCCGCTTTTCCTTTGGTCTGGCTGCCTGGCTTTTTTTCTTCACCCACCCAAGGAGCGCATTGCATGATCAAAGTCGGAGACACCCTGCCCGCCGTCACCCTGTCCGAGTACTCGGAAGTCGAGGGCGAGGGCTGCAGCCTGGGCCCGAACCCGGTGGACGTGGCCCAGGCCACGGCCGGCAAGACGATCGCCATCTTCGGCCTGCCGGGCGCCTTCACGCCCACCTGCTCGGCCCAGCACGTGCCCAGCTACCTCGACAACCACGACGCGCTGAAGGCGGCCGGCGTGGACGAGATCTGGTGCGTCTCGGTGAACGACCCGTTCGTGATGGGCGCCGGGGCGCGCGACCAGAAGAGCGGCGGCAAGGTGCGCATGATCGCCGACGGCGACGCCGCCTTTGCCAAGGCCACCGGGCTGACGCTGGACCTGACCGGCAAGGGCCTGGGCCTGCGCAGCAACCGCTATTCCATGTTGGTCAAGGACGGCAAGGTGGCCACGCTCAATATCGAAGGCCCGGGCAAGTTCGAGGTCAGCGATGGGGCGACGATGCTGGCGCAGGTCAAGTAGCCCCCTGAGTCGGCCTGCGGCCGCCTTCCCCCTCAGGGGGACAACGCTGGTGGCCGGGGGGACCCCGGCCACGGCGTTCTTGGATGGCCTGCTCCGCGGCCTTCTGATCACGAAGGGCCTGCTGCGCGGCCCCCGGCCATTTGGTTGGCATCATTGCGCGCAAAGCGCCAGCCTTTGCCACTGCGGCGCGGCGTGCGCCTCAGTTCAGATCCACCTTGAGGTAGTGGGCGCCGGGCAGGGGGTTGTGGTAGTAGGGCGGGATTTCCTCGAAGCCCAGGTCCTCGTACAGTGCGCGGGCCGATTCCATGTCGTCCAGGGTGTCGAGCAGCACGCTGTCGTAGCCCAGTCGCAGGGCGGCGTCCAGGATGGCTTCGGCCAGTTGCCGGCCCAGGCCAAAGCCGCGGAAGGCCTTGCGCACGAACAGGCGCTTCATCTCGGCCGCGTTGGCGTAGTCCACGTCGTCGATGGCCCGCAGGCCGCAGCAGCCGGCCAGCTCGCCATCCACCCAGGCCAGCAGCAGCGTGCCGCGCGGCTCGGCGTAGTCGCCGGGCAGGGCCGCCAGCTCGGCGTCGAAGCCCTGAAAGTCCAGGTCCACGCCCAGTTGCTCGGCGTATTCGCCAAACAGCGCGCGCACCGCGTCCAGCTGCTCGGGGCTGCTGGCGACGGCAATGTCGATCGGAGGTCGCGTGTCCACGGTGGGGGGCAAAAACGCCGGGCTGTGCCGGCGTCGTCGGCCGCAGTCTACCCCAGCATGCCCTGCTGGCCCAACTGCACCACCCACCACACCACGCCGGCGGCCACGCCCAGCAGCAGCAGCGCCAGCAGGCGCGTGCCGGCGCTGTCGCGTGCGGGCGGCACCGGCTCGGCCAGCCGCTTGTCGCCCAGCAGCATCGGCGTGATCAGGTTGTTGCGCCGCAGCAGGTAGACCACGATGCTCAGCACATGCAGCGCCACCAGGCCGATGACCAGGTACTGGCCCCAACCGGCGTGCCAGCCACTCATGCTGCTGACCGTCTCGCCCGACACCAGCGGCGTCAGCGGCCCGGCAAAGGCGATCTCGTCGTCCGTCATCAGGCCGCTGCCCACCTGCAGGGCCAGCACCGTCAGCATGGCCAGCACCGACAGCGCGCCCAGGGGGTTGTGCCCCGCCGTGTCGGCGGCCGTGGCGCGCCCGCCCAAGAAGCGCGACAGCCGCCCCGGCGTGGGGAAGAAGCTGGCAAAGCGCGACCAGTGCCCGCCCACCACGCCCCACAGCAGCCGGAACAGCAGCAGCGCAAACACCGCGTAGCCCAGTCGAAAGTGCCAGTTCATGGCATTGCCGCCCACCTTGGCCGTCACCACCAAGGCGATCACGCACGCGGCCAGCGACCAGTGGAACAAGCGGGTGGGCAGATCCCAGATGCGGATGGGTTTCATGGAGGGTATGGGTTGGGTGTCAGGCAAAGACGCTATGCTGCGCCCCGTAGCCGCCGAGTTTAGTGATCTTTTCGACGCGCCTCGCTGGCTGCGTGACGGGCCGGCCGATGCCGCCCGCGACTGAATCAACCCAAGGAGTTACCCCGATGAAACAATTGATCCGCGCCGCCGCCGTGCTGGCTGCCGCCGCTGCCGTTTCCCTGCCTGCTGCCGCCCAGTTTGCCAAGGCCGACGACGCCGTCAAGTACCGCCAGAGCGCGTTCGCCGTGCTGGGCCACCACTTCAGCCGCCTGGGCGCCATGGCCAACGGCAAGATGCCGTTCGACGCTGCCGTCGCCGCCGCCGATGGCGAGGTGATCGCCGCCGTCGCCAAGCTGCCCGCGACCGGCTTCGTGCCCGGCTCCGAGAAGGGCCGCAACACCAAGGCCAAGCCCGCCCTGTGGAAGGAAATGCCCAAGGTGAAGGACCTGAACGAGAAGATGCTGGCCGAAGTCGACAAGCTGTCCACCGCCGCCAAGAGCGGCAACCTCGACCAGCTCAAGGCTGCCTTCGGCCCCGCCGCGCAAAGCTGCAAGGCTTGCCACGACGACTTCCGCGCTAAATAAGCGGCCCCCCTGAGGCGCTGGCGCGCCTTCCCCCCAAAGGGGGGACGCCGCCAGCGGCCGGGGCAAGCCCGCTCCGCGGCGGCCGCGGGTGAACAGCCGGCGGCCTGAAATAGCCGTGAAAAAGCCGCACATCGTGCGGCTTTTTCATGCCTGGATGGCTGGGCTCAGGCCGCCAGCAGCTTCTCGATCAGCTTGTGCAACTCGTCGAAGTTGGGCGCGCCCACGTACTTCTTCACGATCTGGCCCTGCTTGTCCACGATGTAGGTGGTGGGCGTCAGCTTCACGTCGCCCCAGGCCTTGGCCACGGCGCCGGTGTTGTCGATGGCCACCTTGAACGGCAGCTTGCGCGTCTCGGCAAAGTTCACCACGTAGCTCGGCGGGTCGTACTGCATGGCCACGGCAATGGTGTCGTAGCCCTTGGCCTTGTACTTGTCGTAGGTGGCCATGAGCTGCGGCATCTCGGCCACGCAGGTGGTGCAGCTGGTGGCCCAGAAGTTGACCAGCGTCACCTTGCCCTTCATCTGGGCGGTGGTCTGGCGGCTGCCGTCCAGCAGCACGAAGGTCGACTCCGGTGCCGCCTGTTGACCGCAGCCGGCGAGCGTCAAGGCCAGGGCCAGCGCCGCCAGACTGGCCAGGGAGGTGCGGCGGGTGGGGTAGATGCGGGAAGTCACGGCAAAATTCTATGCAGGGGTGCCAGCGCGTGCTGCGGCAAGGCCATCCGGGGATGGAGGTGGCGGGCGCACCGAAGGTTCCTGGCAGCGGCTTTCAGACTGTCGGCTGGCGCAGCGCTGGCTTTGCTTCCCATCAACGGTCCGCCAGGTCCAGCAACACCTTGTTGAACGCCTCCGGCGCCGAGATCATCGGGTGGTGCCCGGTGGCCATCTCGACCACGCGGCTGCCGGGCAGCCAGGCGCCGTCCCAGAAGGCCGCATCGCGCACGCGCTGGCGCATGGCGTCGATGGTGGGGAGCCTGGGCGTCGTGCAGTCGATGAAGGTGCGGGGCAGGGCGGCGACGCGGCGGGGGTCGAAGTGCAGGGGCGCCTCATAGGGGGGGCCGGGGTGCGGCACCTGGCGGCGGCGCACCCAGGCGGCGGCGGCGCCCGCCAGGCCGAAGGCGGCCGGGTCGGGCGGCGCAAAGGCGTAGAGCGCACTGGCTTCGGCGCTGGCGATGCGGGCGGCGCGTGTCTCGGCGCTCTGGCCGCTGCCCCAGGTTTCGCCCGGCTCGGGCAGCACGGCGTCGACGTAGACGAGGTGCTTAAGCCGGCCCGGCCGCCGGTCGGCCACGGCCGTGCCCAGCATGCCGGCGTAGCTGTG
>JAEXBL010000132.1 GCA_023394015.1 Pseudomonadota bacterium
CGGCACGGGTGCCTCGCCACCGCCGTCGCTGCCGCCGCAGGCGCTGAGTGCCAAGCCTGCGCCGGAGGCGGCGGCCAGGGATGACAGACGGATGATGAAGGCGCGGCGATCAGGGCGGTGCATGGCAGATGTCGGTGGGCGTTGTCGCAAAGGGCGCGCAGGCGGGACGCCGCGCGGGCGGTGCCGCCGGTTGTAGCCACGCGGCGTGACACGGCTGTGACGATGCGGCGCCGGCCTGCCCCGGCCCCGGCGGATGTGCTATCGATGGAATAGCCGCTCGTGGTCAACGGACGGCGACTGGCGGCCGAAGGGGCTGCTGGTGGTGCACGCGTGCCAGCGCGGTGAGCACCGGGTTGTCGTCGTGCGTGGCCATCGTGGCTCACGCCACCAGCGGCGGCGCCTGCATGGCCTCGATCTGGTCGCGCAGCGTCACGATCTGCCCCTGCCACCAGGCCGGCGTGCCGAAGTCGGGGAAGGCAGCGGGAAACGCCGGGTCGTCCCAGCGCCGCGCGATCCAGGCGCTGTAGTGGATCAGGCGCAGCGTGCGCAGCGGCTCGATCAGCGCCAGCTCGCGGCGGTCGAAGTCGCGCATCTGCTCGTAGCCATCGAGCAGCGCGCCCAGCGCGCGCTGGCGCTCGGCCCGTTCGCCGGGCAGCAGCATCCACAAGTCCTGCACTGCCGGGCCGCTGCGGCAGTCGTCCAGGTCGACGAAGTGCGGCCCGCCGCCGGGCAGGTCGGCCGGCGTCCACAGGATGTTGCCGGGGTGGCAGTCGGCGTGCAGGCGCAGGGTGGCGATGCTTGGCGATCCGGAATCTTTCTGGCCACCAGCGCTTATTGGCCAGGCGCTGGCAGCGATCAGGTCAATGGCTTGCTGGCTGATGTCGGCCCAGTCGCGCTCCACCTCCAGCGGCAGCACGCCGTGCGCCAGCAGCCAGTCGCGCGGCTCGGTGCCGTAGCTGGCCAGGTCCACCGCCGGCCGCTCGGCAAACGGCCGGCGCGCGCCCACGTGGTGCAGGCGCGCCAGAAAGCGGCCGATCCATTCCAGCGTCTCGTCGTCGCCCAGCTCCGGCCGGCGCCCGCCGCGCCGCGGGCTGACGGAAAACAAGAAGCCATCATGTTCGTGCAGCGTGCGCCCGCCGATCGCCAGCGGCCCCACCACCGGCACCTCGGCCGCCATCAGCTCGTGGGCGAAGGCGTGCTCTTCGGCGATCTGCGCCGCGCTCCAG
Organism: Pseudomonadota bacterium; assembly: GCA_023394015.1. Taxonomy (GTDB): domain Bacteria; phylum Pseudomonadota; class Gammaproteobacteria; order Burkholderiales; family Burkholderiaceae_C; genus Ottowia. Next base: position 1,227 of record JAEXBL010000132.1, read on the forward strand.
CGGCCGGGCCGGTAGAACTTGAGCACCACCGCCGGGTGCGCCTCGGCCTGCGGCGTGCCCGGCTCCAGGTGCGCCAGGTAGACGCGGTTCTCGTAGGAGTTCAGCGCCATCAGCCGCCCGTCGCCCACCAGGCCGACGCCCGCCAGCGCATCCAGCACGAAGTCGGGGGTGAGGGTGGCGAAAGGGTGTGGGGCATCAGACATGCGCGGCATTGTCGCTGCCCGCGTCACAATGCCTGCATGAGCGCCCCGCAATACTGGCTGATGAAGTCCGAGCCCGACGACTGCTCGATCGACGACGCGCTGGCCGCGCCAAACGCCACCGTGCCCTGGACCGGCGTGCGCAACTACCAGGCGCGCAACTTCATGCGCGACGCCATGCGCGTGGGCGACGGCGTGCTGTTCTACCACTCCAGCTGCGCCGAGCCGGGCATCGCCGGCATCGCGCGCGTGGCCTCGGGCGCCAAGCCCGATCCGACGCAGTTCGAGCCGGATTCGCCTTATTTCGATCCGAAGTCCAGGCCCGAGGCGCCGCGCTGGCAACTGGTGGACGTGCAGGCGCTGCGCAAGACGCGCCTGCTGGGCCTGGCGGAGCTGCGCGACGTGCCCGAACTGGCCGAGATGCGCGTGCTGCAGCGCGGCAACCGGCTGTCGATCACGCCGGTGACGGCGGCCGAATGGCGCAGGATCGGGCAGTTGCTGGCCGGATGAGAAAAGGGCGCCGCAGCGCCCTTGCTTGCCGTCTAGGATTCGGCGCTCAGTTGGCGAAGGCCGCAATGCCGGTGATCGCGCGACCCATGATCAGCGCATGCACGTCGTGCGTGCCCTCGTAGGTGTTCACCACCTCCAGGTTGACCAGGTGGCGCGCCACGCCGAACTCGTCGCTGATGCCGTTGCCGCCCATCATGTCGCGCGCGGTGCGGGCGATGTCCAGCGCCTTGCCGCAGCTGTTGCGCTTGAGGATGGAGGTGACCTCGACCGGCGCAATGCCTTCGTCCTTCATGCGGCCCAGGCGCAGGCAGCCCTGCAGGCCGAGGCTGATCTCGGTCAGCATGTCGGCCAGCTTCTTCTGGATGAGCTGGTTGGCGGCCAGCGGGCGGCCGAACTGGTTGCGATCCAGCACGTACTGGCGGGCGCGGAAGTAGCAGTCCTCGGCCGCACCCAAAGCGCCCCAGGCGATGCCGTAGCGCGCGCTGTTCAGGCAGGTGAACGGACCCTTGAGGCCGCGGATGTCGGGGAAGGCGTTCTCTTCGGGCACGAACACCTCGTCCATCACGATCTCGCCGGTGATCGAGGCGCGCAGGCCGACCTTGCCGTGCACGGCGGGGGCAGAGAGGCCCTTCATGCCTTTGTCCAGGATGAAGCCGCGGATCTGGCCGCCCTCGTCCTTGGCCCAGACCACGAACACGTCGGCGATCGGGCTGTTGGTGATCCACATCTTGGTGCCTGACAGCGAGTAGCCGCCGTCCACCTTCTTGGCGCGGGTGATCATGCTGCCGGGGTCGGAGCCGGGGTTGGGCTCGGTCAGGCCGAAGCAGCCGATCCACTCGCCGGTGGCCAGCTTGGGCAGGTATTTCTGCTTCTGCGCCTCGGTGCCGAACTCGTTGATCGGCACCATCACCAGCGAGCTTTGCACGCTCATCATGCTGCGGTAGCCGCTGTCGACGCGCTCGACCTCTCGCGCCACCAGGCCATAGCAGACGTAGTTCAGGCCGGCGCCGCCGTACTGCTCGGGGATGGTCGGGCCCAGCAGGCCCAGCTCGCCCATCTCGCGGAAGATCGACGCGTCGGTCTGCTCGTTGCGGAAGGCCATCTGCACGCGCGGCAGCAGCTTCTCCTGGCAGTAGGCGCGGGCGGCGGCCTGCACCTGGCGCTCGTCCTCGCTCAGTTGCGCGTCCAGCAGAAACGGGTCTTCCCAGTTGAAGGTGAGCTTGCTCGTGGCCATCGGTGTGTCTCCTTGGTGTGTAGGGTGTGGTCAGTCAGGGGGATATTGGCGCATTGTGCCGCCGGTCATGAATAGCTGTCCAATATCAATTAACGATTCTTTTATACATAATTCCTATTTATGGAGTTGCGACACCTGCGTTACTTTCTGGCCCTGGCCGACGAGTTGCACTTCGGCCGTGCGGCGCAGCGTCTGAACATCAGCCAGCCGCCCTTGACGGTGGCGATCCAGCAGCTCGAGGCCGAGGTCGGCGCCCCCCTGTTCCTGCGCAGCAGCCGCGGCGTGCGGCTCACCGCCGCTGGCCAGGCGCTGGTGCCGGCGGCGCAGGCCACGCTGGAGGGCGCCACGCAGGCACTGCACGCCGCGCGCGACGCCGCCAGCGGGCAGGTGGGGCGGTTGTCGATCGGCTTTGCCGGCACCATGCTGTACCGCGGCCTGCCGCAGATGCTGCGGCGCTTTCAGGCCGAGCACGCGCGGCTGCAACTGCGCCTGCGTGAGCTGAGCTCCAGCGAGCAGATCGTCGAGCTGCAGCACGGGCGGCTGGATGCCGGCTTTGCCCATGTGTCGCACGCGCCGGCGGGGCTGGCCGAGGTGCTGGTGTCCAGCCAGCCCTTCGTGGCCTGCGTGCCGGCGGCGCACGCGCTGGCGCGGCGGCGGCGCCTGCCGCTGTCGGCACTGGCGGGCGAGCCGCTGGCCCTGGTGTCGCGCAGCGTCTCGCCCGACTACCACGCCCGCATTGTCAACGCCTGCCAGGCGGCGGGCTTCACGCCGCAGCCGCTGCACGAGCTGCAGCACTGGCTGAGCGTGGTGTCGCTGGTGTCGCAGGGCCTGGCGGTGGCGCTGGTGCCGGCGGCGCTGCAGCAGGCCGGCCTGGCCGGCGCCGCCCTAGTGCCCGGGGCCGCCCCCCCCCGCCCCCCGCCCCCCCACCCAACCCCC
>JAEXBL010000149.1 GCA_023394015.1 Pseudomonadota bacterium
GTGCCGCAGCGGCTGCGGCGGGCGCTGCCGCCGGCGCGGGGGCCGCGGCGCCGGCCACGGCCTCGGTGTCGATCTTGGCCAGCAGCTGGTCGGCCACCACGGTGGCGCCGTCCGGCTGGGCGATCTCGGTCAGCACGCCGGTGGCGGGTGCCGGCACTTCCAGCACCACCTTGTCGGTCTCGACCTCGATCAGGATTTCGTCGGCCGTGACGGCCTCGCCCACCTGCTTCTTCCACTGCAGCAGCGTGGCCTCGGCCACGGACTCGGACAGTTGGGGCACTTTGACTTCAACGATAGCCATTTGAAGGGTTCCAGTTCTGGTGAATGGGGTTCCACGTCGAGCATCCGGCATGGAAGCCACGGGGCCGCTCAACGCTGATTGCCCCGTGCTTCCTTGCCATCATTTCTGCAGCACAAAGCCCTTGAGCCGGGCAAACGCGGCGTCGATCAAGGCCTTTTGCTGGTCCTGGTGCAGGTGCGCGTAGCCCACCGCCGGCGAGGCCGACGCGGCGCGGCCGGCGTAGCCCAGCTTCTGGCCCGGCAGCATGTTCTCGTGGATGTAGTGCTGCACGAAGAACCAGGCGCCCTGGTTCTGCGGCTCGTCCTGGCACCACACGAAGTCGGTGGCGTTGGGGTACTTCTTCAGCTCGGCCGCGAACACCTTGTGCGGGAACGGGTACAGCTGCTCGACGCGGATGATGGCCACGTCGTCGGCGCCCTTTTCCTCGCGCTTCTTGGCCAGGTCGTAGTACACCTTGCCCGAGCAGACGATGACGCGCTTGACCTTGTCGGCCTTCAGCTCGCCCTGGTTGCCGATCACGGTCTGGAACCCGCCCTTGGTGAACTCGGCCAGCGGCGAGGTGGCGTCCTTGTTGCGCAGCAGGCTCTTGGGCGTCATGATGATCAGCGGCTTGCGCAGCGGGCGGACCATCTGGCGGCGCAGCACGTGGAAGATCTGGCTGGCCGTGGTGGGCTGCACCACCTGCATGTTGGTGTCGGCCGACAGCTGCATGAAGCGCTCCAGACGCGCCGAGGAGTGCTCCGGCCCCTGACCCTCATAGCCGTGCGGCAACATCAGCGTGATGCCGTTGATGCGGCCCCACTTGACCTCGCCCGAGGCGATGAACTGGTCAATCAACACCTGGGCGCCGTTGGCGAAGTCGCCGAACTGCGCTTCCCAGATCACCAGCGTGTTGGGGTCGTTGGAGGCGTAGCCGTACTCGAAGCCCAGCACCGCCTCTTCCGACAGGATGGAGTCGATGACGTTGAACGGCGCCTGGTTGTCGGCCACGTTCTGCAGCGGCACGTAGGTGCCCTCGTCCCACTTCTCGCGCTTCTGGTCGTGCAGCACGGCGTGGCGGTGCACGAAGGTGCCGCGCCCGCAGTCCTCGCCCGACAGGCGCACCGGGTAGCCGCTGGCCACCAGCGAGGCAAAGGCCATGTGCTCGCCCATGCCCCAGTCGACGTTGATCTCGCCGCGGCCCATCGCGGCGCGGTCTTCCAGCACCCGCTTGACCAGGGTGTGCACGCTGAAGCCCTCGGGCACGGTGGTGATGCGCTCGGCCAGGCGTTTCCACTCGGCCAGCGGAATGGCCGTCTCGGCCACGTCGGTCCACTTGGTGTTCAGGTACGGGGTCCAGTCGACCGCGTACTTGCTCTTGAAGTTGGTCAGCACCGGGTCGACGGTGTGGCGGCCGGCGTCCATGGCGGCGCGGTAGGCGGCCGCCATCTGGTCGGGCGCCTCGGGCGTCAGCACGCCCTGCGTCACCAGCTTGTCCGCGTACAGCCGGCGCGTGCCGGGGTGCTTGCCGATCTTGGCGTACATCAGCGGCTGCGTCAGCATGGGCGTGTCCTGCTCGTTGTGGCCGAGCTTGCGGTAGCACACGATGTCCACCACCACGTCCTGGTTGAAGTCCTGGCGGTACTGCAGCGCCAGCTGGGTGGCCAGCACCACCGCCTCGGGGTCGTCGCCGTTGACGTGCAGCACCGGCGACTCGATCATCTTGACCACGTCGGTGCAGTACAGCGTGGAGCGCGTATCGCGCGGGTCGCTGGTGGTGAAGCCGATCTGGTTGTTGATGACGATGTGCACCGTGCCGCCGGTGTAATAGCCGCGCGTCTGCGCCAGCGCCAGCGTCTCCATCACCACGCCCTGGCCGGCAAAGGCGGCGTCGCCGTGCACCAGCACCGGCAGCACGCTGTCGCCCTCGGCGTCGCCGCGGCGGTCCTGGCGCGCGCGCACGCTGCCCTCGACCACCGGGTTGACGATCTCCAGGTGCGAGGGGTTGAAGGCCAGCGACAGGTGCACTGGCCCGCCGGGGGTGCCGACGTCGCTGGAAAAGCCCTGGTGGTACTTCACGTCGCCGGCCGGCAGGTCCTCGGGGGCGGTGTGGTCGAATTCGGCGAACAGCATCGCCGGCATCTTGCCCAGGGTGTTGACCAGCACGTTCAGCCGGCCGCGGTGCGCCATGCCGATGACCACTTCCTGCACGCCGGCCGAGCCGGCCTGCTGGATCAGTTCGTCCATGGCGACGATGAAGCTCTCGCCGCCTTCCAGCGAAAAGCGCTTCTGGCCCACGTACTTGGTGTGCAGGAAGCGCTCCAGGCCCTCGGCCGCCGTCAGCCGCTCGAGCACGTGCGTCTTCTGCTCGGCGTTCAGCTGCGGGTTGGTGCGCGCGCTCTCCAGCTTCTGCTGCCACCAGCGCTTTTGCACCTGGTCGGTGATGTACATGAACTCGGCGCCGATGGTGCCGCAGTAGGTCTCGCGCAGCGCGTTCAGCAAATCGCGCAGCGGCATGGTGTCCTTGCCGAAGAAGGTGTTGCTGGTGTTGAACACCGTCTCCATGTCGGCGTCGGTGAAGCCGTAGAAGGACGGCTCCAGCTCCGGGATGTCGGGGCGCTCGGCGCGCTTGAGCGGGTCCAGGTCGGCCCAGCGGGCGCCGACGTTGCGGTAGGCGGCAATCAGCTGCTGGACCGCGGTGCGCTTGCGCCCCAGCTCGGAATCGGCGCCCGAGGCCTGCACCACCTGCGTGCCGCCGGCCTTGGCGCGCTCGGCAAAGGCGTTGATGACGGGCAGGTGGGGCACGTCGCGCGCCTGGCTGCCATCGACGGCGGGGACGTTCTGCAGGGCGTCGAAGTACTCGCGCCAGGAATCCGGCACGCTGCCGGGGTTGGCCAGGTAGTTTTCGTACATCTCCTCGACATAGGGCGCATTGCCGCCGAAGAGATAGGTATTGCCCTGGTAGGTCTGATAGACGGATGTCGTCTCACTCATGGCTTCGCTGACCTTTCGCCCCCCTTCAGGGGACTCAAGCTGGTAGAAAAAACCTTCCGCGTCACGGCTGAACCGGTTGGCGGACGCGACTGGCTGGGAAGGGCCTGGGAACTTCGCTGGAAAGGGATTGTGCCACCGAACCCCGCAGCGGGCGCGATCGGGGCCGGACGGCACCGCACCACCCTATCCGCTGCAGGGTCATGCCGTCAAGCCGGGGCGCCGACCATGTCCTTGATCTGCTGCAGCGCGGCCGGGTCTTCCATGGTGGTCAGGTCGCCCGGGTCGCGCCCCTCGCACACCGCCTGCACGGCACGGCGCAGCACCTTGCCCGAGCGCGTCTTGGGCAGCACGTTGACGAAGCGCACGCGCGCCGGGCGCGCCCCCGCGCCCAGCGAGCCGTCGACCAGCTTCATCACCTCGCCTTCGAGCTTGAGCAGCGCTGCCTCGTCGCCCAGCGCGGACGCGTCCTTGAGCACCGCGAAGGCCATCGCCACCTGGCCCTTGAGCGGGTCGGCCACGCCGACCACGGCCACCTCGGCCACGTTGGGGTGGCTGGCCACGGCCTCCTCGATCTCGCGCGTGCCCAGGCGGTGGCCGGCGACATTGATGACGTCGTCGGTGCGGCCGAGGATGAAGTAGTAGCCGTCCTCGTCGCGCACGCCCCAGTCGAAGGTGCTGTAGATCAGCTTGTTCGGCACGGTGGACCAGTAGGTGTCGACGAAGCGCGCGTCGTCGCGCCACACGGTCTGCAGGCAGCCGGGCGGCAGCGGGCCTTCGATGGCGATCACGCCCTTCTGGTGGGCGCCGGTCAGCTCGGCGCCGGTCTGGTCGTCGATCAGCTTGACGTTGTAGCCGTACACCGCCTTGCCGGGCGAGCCGAACTTGGTGGGCGTGGGCTCGACGCCGTTGCACACCGTCAGGATCGGCCAGCCGGTCTCGGTCTGCCAGTAGTTGTCGACGATGGGCTTGTTCAGCGCGCCGCTGATCCACTGCGCGGTGGGCTCGTCCAGCGGCTCGCCGGCCAGGAACAGGGTGCGCAGGCTGGACAAATCGTATTTCGTCAGGAAGGCCGGGTCCTGCTTCTTCAGCACGCGCACCGCGGTGGGCGCGCTGAACATCACCGTGACCTTGTACTTCTCGACCAGCTGCCACCAGATGCCGCCGTCGGGCCGCGTCGGCAGGCCCTCGTACATGATGGTGGCCATGCCGCCGATCAGCGGGCCGTAGATGATGTAGCTGTGGCCCACCACCCAGCCGATGTCGCTGGTGCAGAAGTAGGTCTCACCCGGCCGGCCACCGTAGATGTACTGCATCGACGCCGCCAGCGCCACGGCGTAGCCGCCGGTGTCGCGCTGCACGCCCTTGGGCTTGCCGGTGGTGCCGCTGGTGTAGAGCGTGTAGCTAGGGTGCGTGGCCTCGACCCATTCGCAGGGCACCTGCGCGTCCAGTTGCTGCTCGCGCTCGGCGGCCCACAGGCGGTCGCGCCCGGCCACCAGGTTCATGGGGGCCAGGCCGCGGTCGACCAGCAGCACGCTGTCCGGCTTGTGCCTGGACAGTTGGATGGCCTCGTCCAGCAGCGGCTTGTAGGCCACCACGCGGCCACCGCGCGAGCCGGCGTCGGCACTGACGACGACCTTGGGCTCGGCGTCCTCGATGCGCGTGGCCAGCGAGCTGGAGGCAAAGCCGCCGAACACCACCGAATGCAGCGCGCCGATGCGCGCGCAGGCCAGCATGGCGAAGGCCGCCTCGGCAATCATCGGCATGTAGATCAGCACCCGGTCGCCCTTTTGCACGCCTAGGCTCTTCAGCACCGCGGCCATGCGCTGCACCTCGGTGTGCAGCTCGCGGAAGCTGTAGACCTTTTCCTGGTCGGTTTCGGTGGAGACGAAGATCAGCGCCGCTTGGTCGGCCCGGTCCTTCAGGTGCCGGTCGATGGCGTTGTGGCACAGGTTCGTGGTGCCGCCGACGAACCACTGGGCGAACGGCGGCTTGCTGTAGTCGCAAATGGTTTGCGGCGGCGTCTGCCAGTCGATCAGGCGGGCCTGCTCGGCCCAGAAGGCGTCGCGATCCTCGATCGAGCGACGGTGGAACTCGGCGTAAGTGCTCATGCTTGTCTCCTCGGCGCTTTCATCCAGCCGCAGGGCGCGCGCTGGTCACCGCTTGGTTCTTGAAGCACCGATTATCGACACGGCGCGCTTGCAAAACGCTGACTTTACGCCCGCACCCCGCCTGGCGGCAAGCGGGCCGCCCCTGCCCGGCCGGTCCGGCCCGGGGGTTCAGCGCGCCGCGCGGTTCAGCCGCCGCGCGTTGGCCACCGCGCGGCGGCGCACCGGGGTCAGGCCGCGGTGCGTCACGTCCAGCATGGAGCCCAGCAGGCGCTGCTGGGCGCTGGTCGACAGATGCCGTAAGGTGGGCGGGTTCATCCAGCCGCCCAGGGCCACCTTCCACCAGGTCTGCAGCCACCACAGCATGAACTGCTGCTGCGCCGCCAGCGTCTGCCGCGACATGGCCATCCACGACTCCTGGAACGCGGCCACCTTCTCGGCGCCCATCAAATAGAACTCGTTCTGGTCGCGCCGATTGGGCAGCACGCCCGCCGCCATCATGCGGCCGACGCGGTGCGCCACCACCTGCGGCACCGCGGCCGCCATCTGGGTCGCGTCGCGGGTCACGCGGCGCTGCTGGGCTGTCACCATGCTTTGAACTCCCTTGAGAAACCCTGCCGCCTCAAACGCCGGCAGGCCGGTTGGCAATCAAACGAAGGCAGCCAGCTCCTTTGCGGCCAGCGCTGCGCCCCTCACTTACTTGACCAGCGCCTGCAGCGCGCGGAACTGCGGGTGCTCGCAATCGCGCAGCCACTCGAAGCCCACCATCTCGGTCGTCACCCGCTCGCAGCCGGCACCGGCCAGGCGGTCGTAGGCGGCGTCGCGGTTGCGCTCGGTGCGCGAGCTGCAGGCGTCGGTCACCACCCACACGTCCCACTCGGCCTCCAGCAGCATCAGCGCGGTCTGCATCAGGCACACATGGGCCTCGCAACCGGCGATGACCACGGTGCCGCGCTCGGGCTCGGTCGGTGCCGGCTTTTGCTGGTGCGTGGGCTGGCTGCGGGCGTTGCCGGGCGGCGCCGCGGCGGGGGCCGCTACCGGCGGGGCCAGCAGCGGCTGCAGCTCGGCCGCGCCGCTGAAGGCCATCTTGGCCACGATGCGGTCGCACAGCGGCACCAGCGACTCGTCGGTGCCGCCCAGCTTGGTCGGGTTCTGCTCGGTGGCCCACACCGGCACGTTCACCAGCTTGGCCATCTGCGCCAGCCGGCGCGCGTTGGCCAGCACGGCGGGTGCGTCGTGAATGGCCGGCATCAGGCGGGCCTGGTAATCGATCAGCACCAGTTGGCTGTCATCGGCATCAAGCAGCATGGGGGTCCTCCGACGGGTGGCCGGCCATCAAGCCGGAAAAGGCACGGGGCCAACGCAAAACGCTCCGAAGCCAGGCGCCCCGGAGCGTTTCATTGTGACTGGATGGCGAGTTTACAGCCAGGGCCTGCCCATGCGGGCCAACGGCGCGGGCTGGCAGGTGCGCCGCGGCCCTCGCCTGCTAGGATGCCCCTTGTTCTTTCACGCCGGCGGCGCCCTGCCCGCGCAGCCGGCCCAACCTCGGCACTGCGCGCCGCCGCCCTGGCTGGCGCGCCTTGGCCGGCCAGGAGATTTGCCCCGCATGACCGCCGCACCGAACACCGGCCATGTGGTCAGGATTCGCGGTGATGTCGTGGACGTGCGCTTCACCGACCCCGAGCGCGTGCCGCGCCTGCAGGAGGCGCTGCACGTGGACGGCCTGCCGCTGGAGGTGGCGGCCCTGCTCGACGATGCCAGGGTGCGCTGCATCGCCCTGGCGCCGCTGCGCGGCCTGGGCCTGGGCGCCGAGGCGCAGGCCAGCGGCGCGCCGATCCAGGTGCCGGTAGGCGAGGCCTTGCTGGGCCGCATGCTGAACGTGTTCGGCGCGCCGATCGACGGCGAGCCGCCGCCGGCGGCCCGCGCCGGGCGCCCCAACCCCC
>JAEXBL010000172.1 GCA_023394015.1 Pseudomonadota bacterium
GCCGATGGGTTACGCGCGTTCAGCAATAGCGTTCTTCCTTAAGAACTCTCGCGCTTCACCCATCCTACATCGCCCTGATTCCTGTTGCGGCAAGTTTCAACCGCGGGCCGAGGTGCTGGAAACCGGGACGGTCTAGTAGACAATACGGCTTTCCCCGCCAGTGTCAGAACCGTTCCATGTCTGAAAGCCGCCCTGTCTCTCCTTCCGCCAGCCGGACCCGCCGCCGCCTAGCCGGCCTGGCGGTGTTGTTGCTTGTCGTGGCGGGCATTGCCTGGCTGGTCCTGCGGCCCTCGGCCAAGCCGGGAGGCGCGGGCGGGCCCGGCGGGCGTTCCGGAGGCCGGCCGCCGGCGGGGGCCATGGCGAGCATGGCGGTGCCGGTGCGCATCGCCACGGCCACCCAGCAGGACATCGACATCTACCTGAAATCGCTGGGCACCGTCACCGCCTACAACACGGTTACCGTCCGCAGCCGGGTCAGCGGGGAACTGGTGGACGTCGCCTTCCAGGAAGGCCAGCGCGTGAAGGCCGGCGACCTGCTGGCGCAGGTGGACCCGCGCGCCTTCCAGGTGGCGCTGGACCAGGCGCGCGGCACGCAGATGCAGAACCTGGCCCAGCTGGAGAACGCGCGCCGCGACCTCCAGCGCTACCAGGCCCTGTTCAAGCAGGATTCGATCGCCAAGCAGCAGGTCGATACGCAGGCGGCGCTGGTGCGCCAGTACGAGGGCACCGTCAAGAGCGACCAGGCCAATGTGGACAATGCCCGCCTGCAACTGGACTACGCGCGCATCACGGCCCCCATCAGCGGCCGCCTGGGCCTGCGCCAGGTGGACCGGGGCAACCTGGTGTCCAGCTCGGATGCGAACGGCCTGGTGGTGATCACCCAGACCCAGCCGATTTCGGTCGTGTTCACGCTGCCCGAGACCCAACTGCCCGAAGTGCGCGCCGAGATCGCCGCGGGCAAGACGCTGGCCGTCGACGCCTATGACCGCGCCGACACCCGGCGCATCGCCACGGGCCAGTTGGAAACGTTGGATAACCAGATCGACGTGACCACCGGAACCCTGAAAATGAAGGCCCGTTTCGACAACGCGGACGATGCGCTTTTCCCGAACCAGTTCGTCAACGTGCGCCTGCACGTGCTGACGCGCAAGGACGTCACGGCCATCCCCACCGCCGCCATCCAGCAGGGCTCGGCCGGCGCCTTCGTGTTCCTGGTGCAGCCGGATGACACGGTCCAGGTGCGCCAGGTGAAGCTGGGCGCGATCAACAATGGCATGGTGGCGGTCAACGAAGGCCTGCAGCCCGGCGACCGGGTGGTCGTCGAAGGCACCGACCGCCTGCGCACGGGCGCCAAGGTGGAGGTGGTGGGCGGCGCGGACGTGATCCCGGCCACCCGCGACAAGACGCTCGGCGCCGGCGCCCCGGCCGGCACCACGCCGCCGTCCAAGTAAGCCAGGAAACGCCGTGAGTCCGTCGCGCCTGTTCATTCTGCGTCCGGTGGCCACCACCCTGTCCATGGTGGCCATCCTGATCGCGGGCTTCATCGCCTACCGGCTGCTGCCCGTTTCGGCCCTGCCCGAAGTGGACTATCCGACGATACAGGTGGTGACGCTGTACCCCGGCGCCAGTCCCGACGTGATGACCTCGCTGGTCACCTCCCCGCTGGAGCGGCAGTTCGGGCAGATGCCGGGCCTGAACCAGATGTCGTCCACCAGTTCGGGCGGCGCGTCGGTCATCACGCTGCAGTTCAATCTCAGCCTGCCGCTGGACGTGGCCGAGCAGCAGGTGCAGGCGGCCATCAACGCCGCGTCGAACCTGCTGCCCAGCGACCTGCCGGTGCCGCCCACCTACAACAAGGTGAATCCGGCGGACGCGGCGGTGCTGACCCTGGCGATCACCTCGCCCACCATGCCGCTGCCGCAGGTGCGCGACCTGGTCGATACGCGGGTGGCTCAGAAGCTGTCGCAGATTCCCGGCGTGGGCCTGGTCAGCGTGGCGGGCGGGCAGCGGCCCGCGGTGCGGGTGCAGGTGAATCCGCAGGCGCTGGCGGCCAACGGCCTGTCGCTGTCGGACCTGCGCACCGCCATCGTCGGCGCCAACGTCAACCAGCCCAAGGGCAACCTGGACGGCCCGCAGCGCTCCACCACCATCAACGCCAACGATCAGCTCAAGACGCCTACCGACTACAACGACCTGATCATCGCGTACAAGAACAACGCGCCGCTGCGCCTGTCCGACGTGGCGCGCGCGGTGGAAGGGGCCGAGGACACGCGGCAGGCGGCCTGGGCCGGCGACCAGCCCGCCATCCTGCTCAACATCCAGCGCCAGCCCGGCGCCAACGTGATCGACGTGGTCGACCGGATCCAGGCGCTGCTGCCGCAGCTGCGCGCCGCCTTGCCCGCCACGCTGGACGTGGCCGTGGTGTCCGACCGCACCCAGACCATCCGCGATTCGGTCGCCGACGTGCAGTTCGAAATGCTGCTGGCCGTGGCGCTGGTGGTCATGGTGACCTTCGTGTTCCTGCGCAGCCTGACGGCCACGCTGATCCCCAGCGTGGTGGTGCCGCTGTCGCTGGTGGGCACCTTCGGCATCATGTACCTGGCCGGTTTCTCCATCAACAACCTGACCCTGATGGCGCTGACCATCGCCACCGGTTTCGTGGTGGACGACGCCATCGTCATGATCGAGAACATCGCGCGCCACATCGAAGAGGGCGAAACGCCGTTGCAGGCGGCGCTGAAGGGCGCCGCGCAGATCGGCTTCACCCTGATCTCGCTGACGTTCTCGCTGATCGCCGTGCTGATCCCGCTGCTCTTCATGACGGAGGTGGTGGGGCGGCTGTTCCGCGAGTTCGCGATCACGCTGGCCGTGTCCATCCTGATCTCCCTGGTGGTGTCGCTGACCTTGACGCCCATGATGTGCGCGCGCCTGCTGCGCGCCGAGTCCGAGCAGAAGCACGGCCGCTTCCACCAGGTCACCGGCGCGTTCATCGACCGGGTCATCGCCGGCTACGACCGCTGGCTGCAGGTCGTGCTGCGGCATCAGCCTCTGACGCTGCTGGTGGCGCTGGCGACGTTCGCGCTGACCGCGCTGCTCTATCTGGCGATACCCAAGGGCTTCTTCCCGCAACAGGACACCGGCCTGATCCAGGCGATCACCCAGGCGCCGCAATCCATTTCGTTCAAGGCGATGGCCGAGCGCCAGCAGGCGGCGGCGCGCCTGGCGCTGCAGGATCCCGACGTGCAGGCCGTGTCCTCCTTCATCGGCGTGGACGGCAGCAACGCCACGCTCAGCGCGGGGCGGCTGCAGATCGCGCTCAAGCCGCAGGCCGAGCGCGACGGGGACCTGCGCGCTGTGATGGCTCGCCTGGACGAGGCCCTGGCCGGGCAGGACGGCCTCACGGTCTACATGCAGCCGGTCCAGGACCTGACCATCGAAGACCGCGTGAGCCGCACGCAGTACCAGATGACGCTGTCCAACCCCGACCTGAAGGTGCTGAGCGAATGGACGCCCAAGCTGGTGGACCGCCTGCGCCAGGTGCCGGGCCTGAAGGACGTGACCGACGACCTGCAGGACGACGGCCTCCAGACCTGGGTCGAGATCGACCGCGACGCGGCTTCGCGGCTGGGCATCACGGCGGCGGTGATCGACGAGGCGCTCTACAACGCCTTCGGCCAGCGGCTGATCTCCACCATCTTCACGCAATCCAACCAGTACCGCGTGGTGCTGGAGGTGCAGCCGCAGTTCCAGATGACGCCGGCCTCGCTGGGGCAGATCCACGTGCCCACTTCGGCGGGCGGCCAGGTGCCGCTGTCGTCCGTGGCGCACATTTCGGAAGGCAAGACCGTGCTGGCCGTGAACCGGCTGGACCAGTTCCCCATGGTGACGGTGTCGTTCAACCTGGCGCCGGGCGCGTCCCTGTCCGGCGCGGTCGAGGCCATCACCGCGGCCGAGGCCGATATCGGCCTGCCCGCGGGCGTCGAGACGCGCTTCCAGGGCGCGGCGCTGGCGTTCCAGAATTCGCTGTCCAGCACGCTGTGGCTGATCCTGGCGGCCGTGGTCACGATGTACATCGTGCTGGGCGTGCTGTACGAGAGCTACATCCACCCGATCACCATCCTGTCGACGCTGCCCTCGGCCGGGGTCGGCGCGCTGCTGGCGCTGTTGATCAGCGGCACCGAGCTCGACATGATCGGCATCATCGGCATCATCCTGCTCATCGGCATCGTGAAGAAGAACGCGATCATGATGATCGACTTCGCGCTGGACGCGGAGCGCAAGCGCGGCCTGAGCCCGCGCGAGGCCATCCATGAGGCGGCGCTGCTGCGCTTCCGCCCGATCCTGATGACGACGCTGGCCGCCCTGTTCGGCGCGCTGCCGCTGATGCTGTCTTCCGGCACGGGCGCGGAGCTGCGCCAGCCGCTGGGCCTGGTGATGGTGGGCGGCCTGCTGCTGTCGCAGGTGCTGACGCTGTTCACCACGCCGGTCATCTACCTGATGTTCGACCGCATGTCGCGCCGCTGGCGCGGCGCGCGCGCGGCCTCGGCGGAGGATGCGTCATGATCCTGTCGGCGCCCTTCATCGTCCGGCCGGTGGCGACCACGCTGCTGAGCCTGGCGGTCGTGCTGGCAGGCCTGCTGTCTTTCTTCCTGCTGCCCGTGGCGCCGCTGCCGCAGGTGGACATCCCCACCATTTCGGTCTCGGCCAGCCTGCCCGGCGCCAGCCCGGAAACCATGGCGTCCAGCGTGGCCACGCCGCTGGAGCGGTCGCTCGGCAGCATTGCCGGCGTGACCGAAATGACGTCCAACAGCTCGCAGGGATCCACCCGCATCACGCTGCAGTTCGATCTCTCCCGCGACATCAACGGCGCCGCCCGGGACGTGCAGGCGGCGATCAACGCGGCGCGCTCGCTGCTGCCGACCGGGCTGCGCAGCAACCCCACCTATCACAAGTCCAACCCCTCGGACGCGCCCATCATGACGCTGGCGCTGACCTCCGACACGCTCAGCCAGGGCCAGCTCTACGACATCGCTTCCACCATCGTGGCGCAGAAGCTGTCGCAGGTGGACGGCGTGGGCGAGGTGACGGTGGGCGGCAGTTCGCTGCCCGCCGTGCGCGTCACCGTGCTGCCCGGCGCCCTGGCCAACCGCGGCGTGTCGCTGGACGAGCTGCGCGCGACGCTGGCCAATGCCAACGCCAACCGTCCCAAGGGCGTGCTGGAGAACGACCGCTACCACTGGCAGATCATGGTCAGCGATCAGCTCAGCCGCGCGGAGCAGTACCGCCCGCTGATCGTGGCCTGGCGCGACGGCGCGCCGGTCCGGGTGTCGGACGTGGCCCGCGTGGAGGACTCTGTCGAGGATCTGTACCAGACCGGCTTCTTCAACGACCGCAAGGCCATCCTGATGATCGTGCGGCGCCAGGCCGACGCCAACATCATCGAAGCGGTGGACGCGGTGCGCGCGCAGCTGCCCGTCCTGCAGGCGCTCATGCCGGCCGACGTGAACATGACGGTGGCGCAGGACCGCACGCCCAGCATCCGGGCATCGCTGCACGAGGCGGAGCTGACGCTGATCATCGCGGTGGGCCTGGTGGTGCTGGTGGTGCTGCTGTTCCTGCGGCGCTGGCGCGCGGCCATCATTCCCAGCGTGGCGGTGCCGGTATCGCTCATCGGCACCTTCTGCATCATGTACCTGTGCGGCTTCACGCTGAACACCATTTCGCTGATGGCGCTGATCGTGGCGACGGGATTCGTGGTGGACGACGCCATCGTGGTGCTCGAGAACATCATGCGCCATGTCGAGCGCGGCATGTCGCCGATGCGGGCGGCGCTGCGCGGTTCGCGCGAGGTCGGTTTCACCGTGCTGTCCATGAGCCTGTCGCTCGTGGCGGTGTTCATTCCGATCCTGCTGATGGGCGGCGTGGTCGGTCGCCTGTTCCGGGAGTTCGCGGTCACCCTGTCGGCCGCGATCCTGGTGTCGCTGGTGGTGTCGCTGACCCTGACTCCCATGATGTGCGCGCGCCTGCTGCGCAACGAACCCGAGGAAGAACGGCCGCCCGGCAGGCTGGCGCGCTGGTCGGAGCGCGGCTTCGAGGCCATGCTGGGCGGTTACCGGCGCTCGCTGCGCTGGGCGCTGGAGCACGGCCGGCTGATGATGCTGACGCTGGCGATCGCCGTCGGGCTCAACGTCTACCTGTACACGGCGGTGCCCAAGGGCTTCTTCCCGCAGCAGGACACGGGCCAGCTGCTGGGCTTTTTCCGCGTGGACCAGGGCACCTCGTTCCAGGCCACCGTGCCCAAGCTGGACGCGCTGCGCAAAGTGGTGCTGGCGGACCCGGCGGTGCAGAGCATGACGGGCTATGCCGGCGGTCGCGGCGGCAGCAACAGCAGCTTCATGCAGATCCAGCTCAAGCCCCTGGCAGAGCGCAAGGTGTCGGCGGACGTGGTCATCAACCGCCTGCGCGGCAAGCTGCAGAACATGCCGGGCGCGCGCATGTTCCTGGTGTCGCAGCAGGACATCCGCATCGGCGGACGCCAGAGCCAGGGTTCGTACGACTACACGCTGATGTCGGGCGACCTGCAGCTGCTGCGCACCTGGATGCCGAAGGTGCAGCAGGCCATGGCGAAGATTCCCGAGATCACGGACGTGGACACGGACGTCGAGGACAAAGGCCGCCAGATCAACCTGGTGATCGACCGCGAGGCTGCTACGCGGCTGGGCGTGAGCATGTCCACGATCTCCACCGTGCTGAACAATTCGTTCAGCCAGCGCCAGGTGTCGGTGATGTATGGGCCGCTGAATCAGTACCACGTGGTGTTGGGGGTGGACCCGAAGTTCGCGCAGGACATCGAATCGCTCCGGCAGGTCGAGGTCATTACGGCGGCGGGCGCGCGCGTGCCGCTGTCGGCGTTCACGCGCCTGGAAAATGGGAACGCCCCGCTCAGCGTGCAGCACCAGGGCCTGTTCGTGGCCGACACGGTATCGTTCAGCCTGGCGCCCGGCGTATCGCTGGGCCAGGCCACCAGCGCCATCGATGCCGCGGTGGCGCGCATCGGCCTGCCTTCGGACCAGATCCAGGCGGGCTTCCAGGGCACGGCCGCGGCCCTGCAGCAGACCTTGGCGCAGCAACCCTGGCTGATCCTGGCGGCGCTGGTCACCATGTATATCGTGCTGGGCATCCTGTACGAGAGCTTCGTGCATCCGCTGACCATCCTGTCCACCCTGCCATCGGCGGGGCTGGGCGCGCTGCTGGCGCTGCTGCTGGTGCGCTACGACTTCACGCTGATCGCGCTGATCGGGGTTTTCCTGCTGATCGGGATCGTCAAGAAAAACGCCATCATGATGGTGGACTTCGCGCTGGAGGCCGAGCGGGGCCAGGGCATGAGCCCGCGCGAGGCCATCTTCCAGGCCTGCCTGACGCGCTTTCGCCCGATCATGATGACGACCATGGCGGCCATATTCGGCGCGCTGCCGCTCGTGCTGGCCTCCGGCGCGGGCGTCGAGATGCGCCAGCCGCTCGGCATTACCATCGTGGGCGGTCTGGTCCTGAGCCAGATCCTCACGCTGTACACCACGCCCGTGGTCTATCTTTACCTGGACCGTTTCCGCCTGTGGGCCGCGCGCGGGCGCGCCCGCAGGAACGGACCCGCCGCTTCCATAGAACAATCATGATGCGCAACGCCAAGCTTTTTCCGTATGCCTTTCTGCCTCGCGCCCTTGCCGCCGCGGCGCTGTGCGCGCTGCTGGGCGCCTGCGCCGTCGGTCCCGGCTACCAGCGTCCGGCGCTGGACGTGGGGGCGGCCTACAAGGAAGGGCAGGGCGAGGTCGAAGGCTGGAAGCCCGCCAGGCCGCGGGACGAGGCCGACCGCGGCGAGTGGTGGCGGGTCTATGACGACGCCACGCTGGACGGGCTGGTGGCGCGCCTGAACGCCTCGAACCAGACCATTGCGCAGGCCGAGGCCAATTACCGGCAGGCGTTGGGACTGGTGCGCGGCGCGCGCGCCGGCTTCTTCCCGACGGTGGGCGCGGGCGCGGGCATGACGCGCTCGGGCAGCGGCCAGGGAGGCTCGACCTCCTCGTCCGGCAGCAATGTGTCGAACCAGTATTCGTTGACGGGCAGCGTCAGCTGGGAAGTGGACCTGTGGGGCCGCGTGCGCCGCAGCGTGGAATCCTCGGAGGCCAGCGCCGCGGCCAGCCTGGCCGACCTCGGCGCCACGCGCCTGAGCGCGCAGGCCGCGCTGGTGCAGTCCTATCTGCAATTGCGGGTGCTGGACGAACAGAAACGCCTGCTGGACGCTACGGTGGCGGCATACGAGAAGTCCCTGGAGTTGACCCAGAACCGTTATGCCGTGGGCGTGGCGGGCCAGGCCGACGTGGCGGTGGCGCGCACGCAGCTGGAAAGCACGCGCGCGCAATCCATAGACCTCGATTGGCAGCGCGGGCAGCTCGAGCACGCCATCGCCGTGCTCATGGGCCAGGCCCCCTCCCAATTCAGCCTGCCGCCCACGGCGTTCGCGTTGCGCCTGCCGCAGATCCCGGTGGGCCTGCCTTCCGAACTGCTCGAGCGCCGCCCGGACGTGGCGGCCGCGGAGCGTCGCGCGGCGGCGGCCAACGCGCAGATCGGCGTGGCCCAGGCCGCATGGTTCCCCAGTCTGATCCTGTCGGCCGACGGGGGCTTTCGCAATGGCCAGTTCGCCGATCTGCTGACCGCCCCGGCCCGTTTCTGGTCGCTGGGGCCGGCGCTGGCCTTGACGATATTCGACGGCGGCGCGCGCGAGGCCCAGGTCGAGCAGGCCCGCGCGTCCTACGATGCGCAGGCCGCGGCGTACCGCCAGGCGGCGCTGACCGGGCTGCGTGAAGTCGAGGACTACCTGATCCAGCTGCGCGTGATGGAAAACGAGCAGATCGTGCAGCGGCGCGCGCTCGAGTCCGCGCGCGAATCGCTGCGGCTGATCCAGAACCAGTACAAGGCCGGCCTGGTCGACTACCTGAGCGTGGCCGTCGTGGACGCCACGGCGCTCAGCAGTGAACGCAATGCGCTGAGCCTGCTGGGCAACCGCCTCGCCGCGAGCGTGAACCTGATCGTGGCGCTGGGCGGCGGCTGGGATCCCCAGGCGCCCGCGGCGCCGGCGCAAACCCAGGCCCGAACCGAGAC
>JAEXBL010000232.1 GCA_023394015.1 Pseudomonadota bacterium
GGCCAGCCCGGCCGTGCCCGCCGACCTGGCCGCCACCATCGCCGAAAAAGAGCTGGAGCTGGTGCCCACCACCGCCACCGCGCAGGCTGCGCGCGTGGGCTGGATGGACCGGCTGAAGACGGGCCTGAAGCGCACCGGCAGCAGCCTCACCACCGTCTTCACCGGCACGCAGATCGACGAGGCGCTGTACGAAGACCTGGAAACCGCCCTGCTGATGGCCGACGCCGGCGTGCCGGCCACCGAGTTCCTGCTGGCCGACCTGCGCCGCCGCGTGAAGGAGGCCCGCGCCACCGAGCCGGCGCAGGTCAAGGGCCTGCTGCAGGACACCATCGCCGACATGCTGGCGCCGCTGGAAAAGACGCTGGTGGTGGGCGTGTACCACCCCACGGTGATCATGGTGGCGGGCGTCAACGGCGCCGGCAAGACCACCAGCATCGGCAAGCTGACCAAGCACTTCGCCGACGCCGGCGCCAGCGTGCTGCTGGCCGCGGCCGACACCTTCCGCGCCGCCGCGCGCGAGCAGCTCGCGGTGTGGGCCGACCGCAACCAGGTCGAGATCATCAGTCAGCAGGGGGCCGACCCCTCGGCGGTGAGCTTCGACGCCGTGGGCGCCGGCCGCGCGCGGCGCAAGGACGTGGTGCTGGTCGACACCGCCGGCCGCCTGCCCACCCAAAAGCACCTGATGGAAGAGCTGACCAAGATCCGCCGCGTGGTCAACAAGGCCGACATCACCGCCCCGCACGAGGTGCTGCTGGTGATCGACGGCAACACCGGGCAGAACGCGCTGGCGCAGGTCAAGGCCTTCGACGAGGCGGTGCAGCTCACCGGCCTCGTCGTCACCAAGCTCGACGGTACGGCCAAGGGCGGCGTGCTGTGCGCCATCGCGCGCGAAAAGCCGGTGCCGGTGTACTTCATCGGCGTGGGCGAGCAACTGCAGGACCTGCAGCCCTTCAGGGCCCGCGAATTCGCCCAGGCGCTGGTGGGCTGAAGCGGCCATCTGGTATCCAACGGCAATGGATGCAACAAGGTGATCGCGGCGCGTGCCGCGCAACCCGCGCCAACAACGGCCGGCACAGGGCCAAGAACCTGTGATCGAGCACCACATCCTCCCCAATGAACCCCCATGCTTGCCCAAGCCCCACGCGGTTAGCGCGCGAACGCCGCGGCCGGGCTTGCACCGGCCGCTGGCGTTGTCCCCCTCGCGAAGCAGAGGGGGAAGCCGCCGCCGGCGGCTCAGGGGGTGCGCCTCTTCCACTCGATACACTCCCCGCATGACCGTGAATCCCTCCCGGAAACACTTGGTGCTGCTCGGCGCCGGACGCGCCCATTTGCAGGTCCTCAAATCGCTGGCCCGCCAGGGCAGCGGCGACATGAACGTCACCCTGGTGGCGCCGCACCCCTACTACATCGAAGCCGCCATGCTGCCCGGCTACGTGGCCGGCGACTACGCGCTGGAAGACGTGCGCGTGCCGCTCGACCACCTGGTCGAGGCCAGCGGCGCGCACTTCGTGCCGGCGCACGTGATCTCGCTCGACCCGGCCGGCCGGCGCGTGCAGCTGTCCAGCGGCGACGCCCTGCCCTACGACGTGCTGTCGGTCAACACCGAGCCGGCCGTGGACCGCGACGCCGTCGAGGCCGCCATGCCCGGCGCGCGCCGCAACGCGCTGTTCACCCGCCCGCTGGAAGCCTTCGTGCAGCTGTGGCCGCAACTGCTGGCGCTGGCGCAGGAGCGCGCGCTGCAGGTGGCCGTGGTGGGCCACAACGTGGCCGCGGTCGAGCTGGCCATGGCCGCAGCCCACGCCCTGGCCGCGCCGCACGGCAGCCGCGTGACCCTGATCGCCGGCGACGTGCCCCTGCTGGCCGACCACCCGCCGGCCCTGCAGCGGCGCGTGCTGGCGCGCCTGAAGGCGTTGAACATCACCGTGCTGCAGGACATCTGCATCGGCATGGACGGCCAGGCGCTGCAGCTGGCCAGCGGCGCCAGCCTGCTGTGCGACGCGCCCCTGCTGGCCGCCGGCGCCAGCACGCCGGCCTGGCTGCGCGAGGCGGGCCTGCAGCCCGACGACCGCGGCCAGCCCCTGGTCAACGAGCGCCTGCAAAGCGACAGCCACCGCCAGGTGTTCGTGGTGCCCGACGAGGCGCCGGCCGAGGTGGGCCCGGTGCTGGAGGCCAACCTGCGCACCGCCATCTCGGGCGGCGCCTTCAGGAAAGCACCGCTCGACTTGTCGCGCCTGAAGGTGGTCGGCTGCGGTGGCGGGCGCGCCATTGCGGTGTGGGGCCCGCTCAGCTTGGAGGGGCGCGAGGTCTGGCACTGGAAGGACCGGCGCGACCGCCGGCAACTGGCGGCACTGTTCGGCGCCTGAACCCGGCGCCTGGCGCCGCGGGCGCACGCGGCTTGCTTGCCAGCGCAAGGGCCGCGCGGTCGGCGCGGCCAAGGGCAATAGCCGGCACGCAAGCAGCATGGAAAACCCTGACCTGGGCCAGCGGAGCACGCAATATACTGCGCCTGGACAGGCAATTTAGTGCATCTTTTGCGCCGCGCCGTGCACCTGGCTGAGGCGCGATTCGAGGGTAAGCCGGGGTGCCTGCGCGCCAGGCCCTGCCGCAAAATAGCCGTTACTTGACACCTAAAGGAGTTTGACATGACCGCACCATCCCCAGGTCTGCGCCGCCGCCTGCTGCTGTCACGCAGCGCCGCCGTGGTCGGCGCCAGTTCGGCCGGGCTGTTGCTGCCGCAGATCGTGCGGGCGCAAGCCAGCAAGGTGCGGGTGGGCTTCATGCTGCCCTACACCGGCACCTACGCGCAGCTGGGCGTGGCCATCGAGAACGGCGTGCGCATGGCGATCGCCGAGAAAGGCGGCAAGCTGGGCGGCCGCGAGATCGAATGGTTCAAGGTGGACGACGAATCCGAGCCGTCCAAGGGCGTGGAGAACGCGCAGAAGCTGGTGCAGCGCGACAAGGTGGACGTGCTGATCGGCACCGTGCACTCGGGCGTGCAAATGGGCATCCAGCGCGTGGCGCGCGACTCCGGCGTGCTCAGCATCATCCCCAACGCCGGGGTGCACGCGGCCACGCGCGCGCTGTGCGCGCCCAACGTGTTCCGCACCAGCTTCAGCAACAGCCAGCCGACGCTGGCGCTGGGCAAGCCGATGATGGAGCGCGGCCTCAAGCGCACGGTGTGGATCACCTGGAAGTACGCCGCCGGCGACGACGCGCTGGAAGGCTTCAAGCAAAGCTACACCCAGGCCGGCGGCACCATCGTCAAGGAGCTGGGCCTGCCCTTCCCCAACGTGGAGTTCCAGGCCCTGCTGACCGAGATCGCCAGCCTCAAGCCCGACGCCGTGGCCTGCTTCTTTGCCGGCGCCGGCGCCGCCAAGTTCATGCGTGACTACGCCGCCGCCGGCCTGCAGGGCAAGATTCCGCTGTGGGGCTCGGGCTTTCTGACCGAGGGTGTGCTGCAGGCCGCCGGCCCCGCCGCCGAGGGCGTGATGACCACCATGCACTACGCCGACTCGCTGGACATCCCGCGCAACAAGCAGTTCCGCGCCGCCTTCGCCGAGCAGTTCAAGATGCAGCCCGACGTGTACGCCGTGCAGGGCTACGACGCCGGCCAGTTGCTGGTTGCCGGCGCCAACGCCGTGCAGGGCGACCTGGGCAACAAGGCGGCGCTGTACAAGGCCATGGAAAGCGCCGTCATCGACAGCCCGCGCGGCCAATGGACCATGAGCAAGGCCCACAACCCGGTGCAGGACATCTACCTGCGCGTGGTGGAAAACGGCGACAACAAGGTGATCGGCGTGGCGGCCAAGGCGCTGGCGGATTCGGGCGCGGGTTGCAAGATGATGGGTTGACCCCCCTGAGGCGCTGACGCGCCTTCCCCCCTTGAAGGGGGGACAACACCAGTGGCCGGTACAAGCCCGGCCACGGTGTTCCGCGCATCGCCTGCTCCGCGGCGACCTGAGCGGCCTGCTGCGCGGCCTTTTCGATTTCCCCCCTGCCCACACTGCCCGGACTTCTCTTGGACTTCGCCAACTTCCTGATCCAGACGCTGAACAGCGTGCAGTACGGGCTGCTGCTGTTCATGCTGGCGGCTGGCCTGACGCTGATCTTCGGCATCATGGGCGTGGTCAACCTGGCGCATGGCAGCTTCTACATGCTGGGCGCGTATCTGGCGTTCGCGCTGTCGTCGCGGCTGGGCAGTTTCACCGCCGCCATCCTGGCCGGCACGGCGCTCTCGGTGGTGTTCGGGCTGGTGCTGGAGCGCCTGCTGTTTCGCCACTTCTACCAGCGCGACCACCTGGACCAGGTGCTGCTGACCTTTGGGCTGATCTACATCTTTGAAGAGGCGCGCTCGCTGCTGTGGGGCGACGACGTGCACGGCGTGGCCATTCCGCCCCTGCTGGGCGGCTCGATCGCGCTGACCGAGCACCAGGCCTACCCCGTCTACCGCCTGTTCATGATGGCGGTGTGCGTGCTGCTGGCCATCGGCCTGTACCTGCTCATCAACAAGACGCGCCTGGGCATGAAGATCCGCGCCGGCGCCTTCAACCGCGACATGACCGAGTCGCTGGGCATCAACATCAAGCTGATCCACGCCGTGGTGTTCGCCATCGGCGTGGCGCTGGCCACGGTGGCGGGCATGATCGCGGCGCCCATCTCCAGCGTCTACCCCGGCATGGGCTCGTCGGTGCTGATCATGTGCTTCGTGGTGGTGGTGATCGGCGGCATCGGCTCGGTGCGCGGCGCGCTGATCGCGGCGCTGCTGGTGGGCTTTGTCGACACCTTCGGCAAGGTGCTGCTGCCGCAGGTGGCGGGCATGCTGG
>JAEXBL010000260.1 GCA_023394015.1 Pseudomonadota bacterium
TGCCAGCCCCGCCGCGATGGCCAGCGCGTGCAGGGTGGCGGCGGCCACGGTGAGGGCGATGGCCGGGCGCAGGCGCTGCGGCGTGTGCGCGTGGCGCCAGAACAGCGCCGCCGCGGCCAGCGACAAGGGCAGCGACAGCAGGCCCCACAGCGCCGCCTGGGGCGGGATCAGCAGCCACACGCTCAGCGCCAGCCAGCCGTGCGCCAGCAGCACCAGCCACGCATACAGCGCCGCCGCGCCGCGCGCGCCCAGGCGCACCGCCAGCGTGCGCTTGCCCACGCGCGCATCGGCGGGCGCGTCGGGCACGCCGTTGATCAGCAGCACGCAGGCGACCAGCACCGCCACGCTGAAGCCCAGCGACACCGGGATGACGAAGAACTGGCCGCGCTGCACGTAGTCGGCGCCGATGACCACCAGCCACCAGGCGGCGGCAATCGCCAGCTCGCCCAGGCCGCGCGACATCAGCTTGAGCGGCGGCGCCGAGTAGGCCCAGGCGATCAGCAGGCCCAGCGCACCCACCAGCAGCAGGCCGCCCCCGCTGCGTGCGGCCAGCAGCAGGCCGGCGGGCATCAGCAGCCCCAGCAGCACGGCGGCCCAGCGGCCGGTCTGCGCTTCGCTCACCAGGCCTTGCTGGATCAGGCGCGAGCCGCCGGTGAAGGGGTACAGGCCTTGCTGGTTGGCGGCGTCGGCGCCGTTGCGCGCATCGTGGTAGTCGTTGAGCACGTTGGCGCCGGCCTGCGCCGTGCAGGCCAGCAGCACCGTGGCCAGCGCTGCCGGCCCGTCCAGCCCGCAGCCGCAGGAGGCGGCCGAGGCAATGCCGACCAGGGCCGCGGTGAGGGTGACCAGCAGAAAGGCCGGCCGCGTCATGCGCCAGTGCAGCAGCAGCTGCTGGCGCCAGCCGGAAGAGGGCAGCAAGGAAGCAGTCATGCGCGCGATTGTCGCCATCCGGTGGCGGCGGTGGTGGCCGGGCGCCGCGCGCGGTCACGCATTCGCCGTGCCGTCCTACGTGTTGCCGGCGGGGTGGCCGTTATCATCTGCAGGCTCCGTTTACTATGTTATTGATAGCTGCCTGCGCGGCGCAGGCAGGCGCTGCAAGCCCTTCTTGATGCCACTCGACCGCGACCCGCCTCTGTCGACCGAGCAGCGCGTGATGCTGCGCCGCCGCCTGCTGACGCTGATGTGGCGCGGCATCACCGTGGTGTCGCTGGGCCTGGGCCTGATCGGGCTGGCGTTGCCGGTGATGCCGACGGTGCCGTTTCTCGTCGTGTCGGCCTGGGCCGCCAGCAAGGGCTGGCCGGCGTTCGAGATCTGGCTGCTCAACCACCGCCTGTTCGGCCCGCCGATTCTGCAATGGCGCCAGCGCGGCGCCGTGCCGCGGGCAGCCAAGTGGTACAGCACGCTGATGATGGCCGCCAGCGCCATCGGCATGCAGTTCTTCGAGCCGATTCCGCTGTGGCTGCGCATCGCCGCGCCGGCGGTGATGCTGGCGGTGGCGGTGTGGCTGTGGCGGCGACCGGAGGGCTGAGGCCGCCGCGCGCCGGGGACTGGGTGCTTACTTCATCGAGGCGACGTAGGCCGCCACGGCCGCGATGTCCTGGTCGGACATGTTGCGCGTGCTCTCGGCCATCAAGGGGTCCTGGCGGATGGCCGAGCCGTCGCGGTAGCGCTTCAGCGCGTAGATGACGTAGCGCTCCTGCTGGCCGGCCAGGCGGGCCAGGGTCTCGTTGCCCATGCCGTCGGCGCCATGGCAGCGGAAGCACACGCTGTCGTAATGCGCCTTGCCCTGCTTCAGCAGGGCGGCGTTGGCGGTGCTCTGGGTGGTGACCTGCTGGCGCGCGAAGTACAGCGCGGTGCCCACCTTCTCTTCGGGCGACATGACGTTGATCAGCCGCTGCATGAACTCGTGCTTGCGCTGGCCGCTGGCGAACTTCAGCATCTGGTCGAGCAGGTAGGTGGGGTTCTGGCCCGCCAGGTTCGGGGTGTCGGGATGCAGGCTGTTGCCGTTCTCGCCATGGCAGTGGGCGCAAAAGCCCGCCACCTTGCCACCCTGCTTGAGGGCCGCGTTGCTTTGCTCGGGGCTGGCCTGGGCCTTCTTCAGCTGGTCCTTCAGGAAGACGGGCACCTCGTCCTTGGCCGCGGCCGCGGGTGGGGCCCACGCGGCGGCCGCCAGCAGTGCGCACGCCAGCGCTGCGCTGGCCCACGGTTTCTTCTTGTTCGGCTTCATGACACCTCTTTGGTTCAGGCTGCGGGTTGTTCGTCGGTCAGGGCATCCGGGCAAGGGGCGTGGCCAATCCGGTGGGGCCGCTTACTTCATGCTGGCGATGTAGGCCGCCACGGCGGCCATGTCGGCGTCGCTCATCAGGTGCGTGCTGCTGGCCATCATGGGGTCCTGCCGGGCCGCCGCGCGGTAGCGCTGCATGGCGAAGCGAACGTAGCGCTCCTGCTGGCCGGCCAGCCGGGCGAAGTACTCGGTGCCGTGGCCATCGGCCGCATGGCAGCTGGCGCACGCGCGGTCGTAGTGGAGCTTGCCGCGCGCCACCACGGCGGGGCTGGCGTCGGTGGTGGTGGTGACCGCCTGGCGCGCGTAGTACAGGGCGGTGCCGACGATCTCGTCGGGCGTCATGGCCCTGATCAGGCGCTCCATGAACTCGTGCTGGCGCTCGGCAGCGGCGAACTTCAGCATCTGGCCGAGCAGAAAGCTGGGGTTCTGGGCTGCCAGGTTGGGCGTGTCGGCGTGCAGGCTGTTGCCGTTGTGGCCGTGGCAGTTGGCGCAGAAGCTGGCCACCTTGCCGCCGTGCCGCAGGGCGCTGACCAGCAGGTCGGGGCTGGCCTGGGTCTTGACCAGGTGCGCCTGCACTGCCTCGGTGTCCAGCTTGGGCTTGGCGGCGGTGGCGGGCAGGGCCCAGGCCAGCGTCGCCAGC
Organism: Pseudomonadota bacterium; assembly: GCA_023394015.1. Taxonomy (GTDB): domain Bacteria; phylum Pseudomonadota; class Gammaproteobacteria; order Burkholderiales; family Burkholderiaceae_C; genus Ottowia. The sequence continues at coordinate 2,922 of JAEXBL010000260.1, forward strand.
AGCCCGCAGCTCAACACCACCTTCGTCCATTTCGCCCCGATCAGCCCCATGACGCGCCCTGTGGCTGGGCCGGTGCCCTGTCTTTCATGTCGGTCAAAAGACTGCATCCAGGCCAGAGGGTGTAGAAGAAATAAACTCGTGTTTCCTTCTTCCCCATGCCGAGGCAAGCGCAGATGGCCAGAACAGGACGCCCGCCGAGCATTCATCCGTCGCAGTACGAAGCCTTGCGCAAGCT
>JAEXBL010000029.1 GCA_023394015.1 Pseudomonadota bacterium
CCTCGTCATTCCGGCGCAAGCCGGAATCTGCATCGCAGACCACGAAGAAGAAGCCTGAAAGTGGCAGGCACCGCATGGATTCCGGCTTGCGCCGGAATGACGGTGTGAAAGGCAGACTGGCGTGGGCCAAGGCGGCGGCAAAAGAAGTCTTTTTCGCGTCTTTTGCGAACCCTTTGCGCCCTTTGCGTCCGGCTGTTCAGGCCTTCCCTGAACACGCCGTCTAATCATCAAACATCCGCCAGCCGCCCCTGCACCAACCGCAGGGCGCGCCCGCAGCGGGCGGCAAGCTGGTCGTCGTGCGTGACCAGCACGAAGGCCGTGCCGTGGCTGCGGGCCAGCTCCATCATCAGCGCGAACACGGTGTCGGCGGTGGCGCGGTCGAGGTTGCCGGTCGGCTCGTCGGCCAGCACGCAGGCCGGCTGCGTGACCAGGGCGCGCGCAATTGCCACGCGCTGGCGCTCGCCGCCCGACAACTCGGCCGGGCGGTGGTGCACGCGCGCCGCCAGCCCCACCTGCCCCAACATGCGCTCGGCCACCTCGGCCGCGGCTTCGCGCGGCTGGCGGCGAATCCACAACGGCATGGCGACGTTCTCCAGCGCACTGAACTCGGGCAGCAGGTGGTGGAACTGGTAGACGAAGCCCAGGTGCCGGTTGCGCAGCTCGCCCTGCGCCGCGGGCGACAGGCCCGAGAAATCGTGCCCCATCAGCCGCACCTGGCCGCTGGTGGGGGCGTCCAGCCCGCCCAGCAGGTGCAGCAGCGTGCTCTTGCCCGAACCGGACTGGCCGACGATGGCCAGCGTTTCACCCGCCTGCACCTGCAAATCCACGCCCTGCAGCACGGTCACGTCGAGCGGGCCTTCGGTGAAGCGCTTGGTGACGGACTGGGCCTCCAGCACGGTGACAGCGTCTGCCGGTTGATCCAAAGCAGCTAGCTTATTCATAGCGGAGAGCCTCGGCCGGGTTCACACGGCTGGCGCGCCAGCTTGGATAAATGGTCGCCACGAAAGCCAGCAGCAGCGAGATCACGGCAATCGGCACGATGTCGCTGGCCTGCGGGTCGCTGGGCATCTGGCTGATCAGGTAGATGTCCTTCGGCAGAAAGCTGGCGCGGAACACGCCTTCGAGGAAGGGCACGATGACGTCGATGTTGAAGGCGATGAGCAGGCCCAGCGCCAGCCCCGCCAGCGTGCCGATCACGCCCACCAGCGCGCCCTGCACGATGAAGATCTTCATGATGCTGGCCGGGCTGGCGCCCAGCGTGCGCAGGATGGCGATGTCGGCGCGCTTGTCCTGCACCGTCATCACCAGCGTGCTGACCAGGTTGAAGGCGGCCACCGCCACGATCAGCGTGAGGATGATGAACATCATGCGCTTTTCCAGTTGCACGGCGGCGAACCAGGTGCGGTTCTGGCGCGTCCAGTCGAGCAGCAGCAGGTGGCCGCTCAGGCTGCCGGCGAGCTGGTCCGTGACCTGGCGCGCCTGGTGCAGGTCGCGCAGCTTGAGGCGGATGCCCGTGGGGCCCTCCAGGCGGAAGATGCGCTCGGCGTCCTGCATGTGCAGCATGGCCAGGGCCGAGTCGTATTCGTAGTGGCCGCTGCTGAAGGTGCCGACCACCGTCATCTGCTTCAGCCGCGGCACCACGCCGGCGGGCGTGACCTGGCCGCTGGGCGCGATCAGGGTCACCTGGTCGCCCTCGCCCACGCCCAGCTTGCGCGCCAGGTCGCTGCCCAGCAGGATGCCGAATTCGCCCGGCGCCAGCTTGGGCAGCAGCGTGTCCTTGATCTCGGCGGCGACCTCGGTCACGCCCGGCTCCAGCGCCGGATCGATGCCGCGCACGATGGCGCCCTGCATGGTCTCGCCGCGCGCCAGCAGGCCCTGCGCGCCGATGAAGGGCGCGGCGCCCACCACCTCGGGGTGCTGCCGCACCTCGGCCAAGGTCAGCGACGGATCGAGCAGCGCGCCGCCGTCGGGCGAGAACACCTCGACGTGCGAGATCACGCTGAGCATGCGCCCGGCCACGTCCTTCTGAAAGCCGTTCATCACGGAGAGCACGATGATCAGCGCCGCCACGCCCAGCGCGATGCCCAGCATGGACGCCGCCGAGATGAAGCTGATGAAGCCGTTGCGCCGCGTCGCCCGCCCGGCGCGCGTGTAGCGCCAGCCGAGCAGCATTTCGTAGGGCCATCGCCGTGACAAGGACATACAGAAGGGGCAGGCAGGCAAAAGAGCACGATTCTCGCATCCCCGACAATCCTGCCCATGTCGCCCGACACCGCCCGTTCGCCGCACCTGCTGATTCCCGACGCCACGCCCCTGCTGCCCGAAGGCGCCGCACTGCCCGCGCTGCCGCCCTTGCCGCATCTCGACGCGCTGCTGAAGCGCCTGCAGGTGACCGAGGTCGTCGCCTGCGACGACGACGCGCCCGACACCCCTTTCGAGCGCGCGCTGGCGCGCGCCCACGGCCTGCCCGGCGCCCCCGGCCAGGTGCCGTGGGCAGCCTTCGACACCGGCACCGTGGGCACGCCCTGCGCCTGGCTGCGGCCCTGCCACTGGCAGCTCGGCATGGACCACGTGACCCTGCTGCCGCCCGGGCAACTGGCGCTGCCCGAAGACCAGTCACGCGCGTTGCTGGCCACAGTGCAGCCGCTGCTGACCGAAGACGGCCTGACACTGACCTACCAGCGCCCCGACGCCTGGCTGGCGCAGGGCGAGCCGCTGCGCGGCCTGACCACCTGGTCGATGGCGCGCGCCGCCCAGCAGCCGCTGACGCGCGAGGTGCTGTCGCTGGCCGCCACGCCCGCGCAAGGCGCGCACCTGCGCCGGCTGCAGAACGAGCTGCAGATGCTGCTCTACACCCACCCGGTGAACGACACGCGCGAGGCCGCCCGCCAGTGGCCGGTAAACGCGCTGTGGATCGAGGGCGCCGGCGTGCTCGACCACGCCGTCGCCCCGCACCTCGCCGTGCAGGTCGATGCGCGCCTGGCGCCCGCCGCCACGCCCGATCTCGCCGCCTGGCAGGCGGCCTGGCAGGCCATCGACGCGGACAGCATCCGCGCGCTCGCTCAACAACTGGCCGCCGGGGCCGACGTGCGCCTGACGCTGTGCGGCCCGCGCCGCGCCCTCACGCTGCGGCCGGGCGCTGGCCTGGCGTTCAGGCTTTCAAGCCTTTTGCGGCCCCAGCGCTGGTCCGAGCTGCGCGAGCAGCTATGAAAACGAAAGCATCAACGGCTTTCCCGAAGCATGAAGATTGAAGTCCGAGACGTTCCCCCCCGCGCCGCCTGGGCGCTGGAGCAGGCCGGCGTGCACCCGCTACTGGCGCGCCTGTTCGCCGCGCGCGGCGTGACCAGCGCCGACGAGCTGCAGCACGACCTGGCGCGCCTGCTGCCGCCCGCCGGCCTGAAGGGCGTGCACGACGCCGCCGTGCTGCTGGCCGACGCCATCGCCGCGCGGCAACGCATCTGCTTCGTCGCCGACTACGACTGCGACGGCGCCACCGCCTGCGCCGTCGGCATCCGCGGCCTGCGCCTGCTGGGCGCGCCGCAGGTGGACTACCTGGTGCCCGACCGCATGGTCGATGGCTACGGCCTCACGCCGCCGCTGGCCGAGCGCGTGGCGGCCAAGGGCGCCGAGCTGCTGATCACCGTCGACAACGGCATCGCCAGCGTTCAGGGCGTGGCGCGCGCGAACGAACTGGGCCTGAAGGTGCTGGTGACCGACCACCACCTGCCCGGCCCCGAGTTGCCCGCGGCCCACTGCATCGTCAACCCCAACCAGCCCGGCTGCGAGTTCGAGAGCAAGTCCATGGCCGGCGTGGGCGTGATGTTCTACGTGCTGCTGGCGCTGCGGGCCGAGCTGCGCGCGCGCGGGGTGTTCGATCCACCGAGCGCCGCCGGGCCGCCCCAAGGCGCGAGCGCCCCCCCGGGGGGCAGCGCAGCAGGCGAAGCCGCGCAGCGTGGGGGCAGGTTGCTCCAGCCGAAGCTGGACGCGCTGCTGCCCCTGGTCGCGCTCGGCACCGTGGCCGACGTGGTGCGGCTCGACGCCAACAACCGCCGCCTGGTGGCGCAGGGCCTCAAGCGCATCCGCGCCGGGCAGTTGCCGGTGGGCCTGGACGCCTTGTTTTCGGTCGCTGGCCGCGCCGCCCAGAAGGCCACCACCTTCGACTTCGGCTTCGCCCTCGGCCCGCGCATCAACGCCGCCGGGCGCCTGGCCGACATGACGCTGGGCATCGAACTGCTGCTCACCGACGACGCGGCGCGTGCCGCCGAGTTGGCCGCCGTGCTGGACGGCATCAACCGCGAGCGGCGCGAGATCGAGGGCGGCATGCGCGAGCAGGCGATGCAGATCGCTGAAGGCCTGTTCGATGTGGACGAGGCACCTCCCGCCGCGTTGGCCGTGTTCGACCCCGACTTCCACGAAGGCGTGGTCGGCATCGTCGCCGCGCGGCTGAAGGACCGGCTGCACCGCCCGACCTTCGTGTTTGCCGCCAGCAGCGTGCCGGGGCGCGCGCACGAGCTGAAGGGCTCGGGCCGCTCCATTCCCGGCTTTCATCTGCGCGACGCGCTGGACCTGGTGGCCAAGCGCCACCCCGGCGTGCTGCTCAAGTTCGGCGGCCACGCCATGGCCGCCGGCTGCACCATTGCCGAGGAACACTTCGACACCTTCGAGCAGGCGCTGCAGCAGGTGGCCGCCGAGTGGCTGGACGCCGCCACGCTGACGCGCCGGCTGGAGACCGACGGCCCGCTGCCGCCCGAATACCGCCGCCCCGACATGGTGGACACGCTGCACCAAGAAGTCTGGGGCCAGGGCTTCGCGCCGCCGGTGTTCAGCGAGGAGGTCGAGGTGCTGAGCCAGCGCCTGGTGGGCGAGAAGCACCTGGCGCTGAAGCTGCGCCACCAGGGCCAGCCGGTGGACGGCATCTGGTTCGGCCACACCGAGCCGCTGCCGGCACGCGCGCAACTCGCCTTTCGGCTGGAAGCCGACGAATGGCAGGGCGTGCGCCGCGTGCGGCTGCTGGTGGAGGGGGCGGCAAGCTGAGGCGGCGGCGCAAAGCACCCAGCCCCCACCTGCTCCCCGTTCAATGCCGACGAAGCACGAGGACGACAGGCCGGGTCAGCCCCGTCTGACAACCGCGGACCGACTTCGCGCGTTGAATAGGTACTGGCGCCCACGGCACGGGCCGAAGCGCCAGGTTTTAGCAAGTTCTCCTCCAAAGCTTGGGCGGGCGGCTCCTTACGGAATCGTCCGCTTTTTCTTTGGGATAACGATGTTGGTGAATCAGCCCGCGGGGGCTGCACAAGCAGTTCGTAAACACACCAGGCCGCAAGGCAGACCGCATGCAGGTCTGGATGGGCCGAAGAGCCGCCGACTCTGACGGCGAGCACGTGGCGGCGTCAGGCGCTCAGGGGGTGCTCACTTGATTTTCCGCGCGGCCAGCCTTCCAGCCGCCATAGATGGCGATCAGCCCCGGCACCAGGATCAGCGCCCAGATGATCTTGCTCAGGTTGGCCTGCACCCAGGGCAGGTTGCCGAACAGGTAGCCCGCCGTCACGATGCCCAGCACCCAGATCAGCGCGCCCGTCACGTTGAAGAAGGTAAAGCGGCTGCGCGTCATGGCCGCCACGCCGGCCACGAAGGGCACGAAGGTGCGCACGAACGGCATGAAGCGCGCCAGGATCACCGTGACGCCGCCATAGCGCTCGTAGAACGCGTGCGCCCGGTCAAACGCCTTGCGGTTGAAGAAGCGCGAGTCCTCCCACTTGAACACCTTGGGGCCGAAGTAGCGCCCCACGCTGTAGTTGCACTGGTCGCCCAGGATCGCCGCCACCAGCAGCACCGCGCAGGCCAGCGGGTAGCTCATCAGGCCCGCGCCGGCCATGGCGCCCACCACGAACAGCAGCGAATCGCCGGGCAGGAAGGGCATCACCACCACGCCGGTCTCGACGAACACGATCAGAAACAGCAGCCCGTACACCCACACGCCGTACTGCGCCACGAAACTGCCCAGGTGCTTGTCGACGTGCAGGATGAAGTCGACCAGATACATCACGATGTCCATGGGCGGCGATTATCCCTGCGTGCACGGCGCGCGCCGCGCCCACTCAATCCGCCACCGACCAGACCATCAGCAACTGCGCCAGGTAGTACGCCGGCAGCCCCCAGGCCTTGTTCAGGAAGGCGCGCTGCACGAAGGCCTGCCGCGCCACGGCCAGGTCGGACGCCGCAAACAGCAGCGCGCCCGCCGCGGGCCGCCAGCGCCCGGTGGCCGCTGCGAAGGCGATGGCCAAGGTACACATGAGCATGATCGCCACCACATAGGCCAGCACCGGCCACCGGAAGCCCGCATCCAGATGCGGCCACAGCCAGCGCAGGCTGAAGAGCCCCACCAGCGCCATCGCCAGCGCCGCGGCGGTCAGCGGCCCCGCCGCCAGCGGCGCCTGCACAAAAGCCAGCGCGAACGCGAGGTGCGACAGCAGAAACAGGCCCAGCCCGGCCATGAAGGCGCGCGGCCCTGGCCACGCCAGCGCCACGTCGCCCAGCGCGCCCAGCACCAAGGCGGCCAGCACGATGGCGCCATAGCGCGTGGACAGCGCGCCCAAGACGAGGGCCAGGGCGATGAAGCAGGCGCTGGCCGCCGTCTTGAACAGCCCCGCCAGCAGCGGCCTGCCCGCGCGCTCGGCCGCCAGCAGGGCGGCGACGAGGGCCAGGCAGCCCAGGCTCCAAGCGGCGGCCGCCTGGTTCATGGCCGCCCCGCCGGCTCGCGGAGCGAGCGCGCACCCAGGGGCGAGCGCGCCCGCTGGCCCGGTGCTCGCGCAGGTGATACGCTGGCTGGCAATACATCGACCCTTTCAAAACCCATGGCCCGGCCGCTCGCCGCGCGCCTGACCCTACCGACTTCGACCATGTGGCGCTGCCTGATTATTGAAGACGATGCCGAAAACGCCCGCTACATCGCCAAGGGGCTGGAGGAGCTGGGCCATGTAGGGATCATTTGCTCGACGGGTGCGCAGGCCATGCAGCGCGCCATGGATTCCGAGTGGGACGTGATCATCCTCGACCGCATGCTGCCCAACGGCGTGGACGGGCTGGCAATGCTGGCGCAGTGGCGGGCGCTGGGCCTGCGCACGCCGGTGCTGGTGCTGTCGGCGCTGACGCACACCGACGACCGCATCAAGGGCCTGAACGCGGGCGGCGACGACTACCTGACCAAGCCGTTTTCGTTCTCCGAGCTGGTGGCGCGGCTGAACGCACTGATTCGCCGCGCCAAATCGGCACCGGCGCCGCAGCGCCTGCAGGTGGCCGACCTGGTGGCGCACCTGGACAGCGGCAAGGTGGAACGCGGCGGCCAGCCGATTGCGCTGCAGCCGCGCGAGTTCCGGCTGCTAAGCTACCTCATGCAGCACGCCCACGACACGGTGACGCGCACCATGCTGCTCGAGCATGTGTGGGACTACCGCTTCGATCCGCAGTCCAACGTGATCGACGTGCAGATCAGCCGCCTGCGTCGCAAGGTCGACGGCGGCGCCACGCAGCCGCTGATCCACACCGTACGCGGCGCCGGCTACACCTTGTCCGACCGCCTGCCCGCAGGCCAAGCGGGCTGAGGCGTGGCCAGCCCCCCGCCGCCGCCCGCCTGGCGGCAGATCGGACGCCGCTACTGGCACTCGATCGCCCTGCGGCTGACGCTGACGCACGGCCTGCTGGCGGTGCTGACCACCACCATCCTGCTCAGCTTCATCTACGTGCAGGTGGCGGCCGCGCTGCGCGCCCAGTTGCTGCAGCAGATCAACCTCACCGAGGAGCAGTTGGTGGGCCAGTTCGAGGCCGAGGGCCTGGCGGCGATGGTGGCCAGCATCAAGCGCGCGGCGGACCGCCAGTCGGTGGATGCCGACGAGCTGTACCTGCTGCTGGACGGCCAAGGCCGGCGCCTGGCCGGCAACTTCATGGTCCCGCCGCCCTACCCCAGCCATTCGGGCCCGCTGGAAACCGAAGTCACGCTGGGCACGCAGCGGCGGCACGCCTACCTCAAGCTGGCCCACCTGCCGCAGGGCCTGACGCTGTTCACCGGCCGCAGCGCCAACCGCATCGACCAGTTCACCGACCTGA
>JAEXBL010000286.1 GCA_023394015.1 Pseudomonadota bacterium
AGGCCGGGCACAGCACCCGCGCCACTTCCGGGCGGCCCAGCAGCCAATCCGCGACGCGCAAGGCGCTGCGGGCGTGCTGGGCCAGGCGCAGCGGCAGCGAACGCATGCCGCGCAGCACCAGGTACGCGTCGTCGGCGCCCACCGTCTGGCCGAAATCGATAGTGGCGCGCTCCAGGGCGCGCCAGGCGCGCGCATTGGTCACGACCGCGCCCATCATCACGTCGGCATGTCCGCCCAGGTATTTGGTGGCCGCGAGAATGGAGATGTCGGCGCCCAGCGCCAGCGGCTGGCACAGCAGGCCGGAGGCCCAGGTGTTGTCCACAGCCAGCCAGCAGTCATGCCGGCGCGCCAGTTCGGCGAGCGCGGGCAGGTCCGGCATCTCGTAGGTCAGCGAACCGGGCGACTCGGCATAGATCATCCGCGTGTTGGGGCGGATGAGCGCCGCGATGCCGGCGCCGTCCGGCCGGTAGTACGTGTATTCGACGCCCAGCCGCGACAGGTGCTCGGCGCAGAAGCGGCGCACCGGCTCGTACACCGCATCGGTGAGCAGCACGTGGTCGCCGGCGCGCAGATAGGCGAGCAGCACGGTGGCGATGGCGGCCTGGCCGGTCGGATACAGATGGGCGCGGTGGCCGCCCTCCAGCTCGACCAGCGCATCCTCGAGCGCGTGGGTGCTGTCGGTGCCGCGCGCGCCATAGGACGGCAGGCGTTCCTGTTCGCGCCGGGCGCGCGTATCGCGCCAGGCCTGCACGCTGTCGAAGACATAGGTGCTGGCGCGCGTGACCGGCGTATTGACCCAGCCCCGGTGGGGACGTCCTGCGCGCAGCAGGCGCGTCGCGGGCCGCAGCGGCTTGTCCATGCTCAGCGCCGCGTCTGCACGCCGATCGGCATGACTTTGCAGGTGCCCGCTTCCAGGTCGAACGCCAGGCGTTCGTTCAGGGTCTCCAGTGCGCGGCCATACATGTGCAGGTGGCGGATGACGCTGTCGCCCTGGATTTCCACCGCGTGGATGTCATCCGGCATCAGCGCGATGCCGGCGCCCGGCCCCACCACCACGGTGCCGGTCTGCTTCAGGCGGCCCACGCCGGGCGTCGCGCCGTCGTCCAGGCGGTCGTACACGTAGTTGTGTTCCACGCCTTCCACGGCCGCGATACAGGCCCAGGTCGTGTGGTTGTGGGGAACGATCTGCTTGCCCGGACGCATCACGTTCAGATAGAGCGCGTAGCTTTTGGCGGGGGCTTCGGCGATCAGGTCGCGCGCCTGGCGCTCGCCGTCCTCGGGCGCGGGATAGCGGTCGGCCGCCCACCAGTCGGTGTGGCCGGCCAGGCCGATCAGCTCGTCCAGCACCAGCTTGAGGCTGTCGCGGTTCAGCCCCTTATTTCCTACAGTTTTCTTAATATTTCCGATGGCGCCGTCTATGCCGGCCTGATGGGGATGCGGAGTGCTCACTTTGATTTTCCCTGTTGTCGGTCGTTATCAAAGCCAATGTATCGCCCGCGCCCGGCGTAAACAATTTAAATTGTCTTAATATTCCATTAGCGTTCCTAATACTTTTAGCCTGCCATGCGCAATCTGGACCTGGACCTGCTCCGCACCCTGACCGCCATCGCCCAGTACGAGACCTTCTCGCAGGCCGCCACCCGGCTGCACAAGACTCAGTCGGCCGTGACCCAGCAGATGCAGCGACTGGAATCGGTCATCGGCCAGCCGCTGTTCGAAAAGCAGGGCCGCAACAAGGTGCTGTCCTCGCATGGCCGGCGCCTGGTGGCCTACGCGCGCCACATACTGGCCATCAACGACGAGGCGCTGCGCGCCCTGCAGGACGGGCCGCTGGAAGGCGACCTGCGCCTGGGCGCGCCGCTGGACGTGGCCGACACCATATTGCCCACCCTGCTGATGCACATCGCGCGCTCGGCGCCGCGCGTGAAACTGGAGATCCGCACCGATCGCAGCCCGTTCCTGATGGACGCGCTGCGCGCCGGCGAGCTGGACCTGACGATCTCGACCCGCTTCGACCAGGAGTTCGAAGGCGTGGCGCTGCGCAGTTCGCCCACGGTGTGGCTGGCCTGCGCCGACTATGTGCACGATATGCACGCCCCGGTGCCGCTGGTGCTGGCCGACGAGCCCAGCATCTTCCGCCGGCTGGCGCTCAATGCGCTGGAACAGGCGCAGGTGCGCTGGCACACCAACTACGTGGCGCCGAACCTGGTGGGGATCAAGGCCGCGCTGCGCGCGCGCCTGGGCGTGACGGCGCGCAGCGTGGAACTGCTGGGGCCGGAGATGCGGGTGCTGGGCGAGAAGGAAGGGCTGCCGCCGCTGCCGGACGTGACCTACTTCCTGTGGATAAGACGCGATCTGATCAATCCGCTGACGCGCCAGGTCTACGACATGCTCAAGACCCAGCTCGGCCTGGGCCGCGGGCTCCAGGCGGCCGATTCAGGCGTTCAGTAGCGGTCGAAGAAGCGCTGCAGCGCCTGCGGGTCGCGAGTGACGCACAGGCCCAGCATCAGCAGGATGCGCGCCTTCTGCGGGTTCAGGTCGCGCGCGGCGACGAAGCCCAGGGCGGCGTCGTCCAGTTCCACGTCGCGCGCCACCAGGCCGCTGCCGGTGCGGCTGGCGCGCACCACCGCGACGCCGCTGGCGGCGGCCCGCAGCAGGCCGTCGATGGCCAGGTCGGTGGCGTTGCCGTCGCCGACGCCGGCCAGCACGATGCCGTCGGCCGCGCCGGCCAGGAAATCGATCAGGTCGTCCTGCAGGTCGGCGTGGGCGTAGACGATGGCCACGCGCGGCCAGCCGGCGCGCTCCAGCAATGCGAGTGAATACTCGCTTTCTGTGGTGTGCGCGGTGGTGTTGCGCGAATAGAACTGCGGCGCGCCGCCGTGCATGACGCCGGCGCGGCCGCGGTTCGGCGACGCGAACGCGCACAGGCCGGCGGCCGCGGTCTTCTGGATCTCGCGGGCGTAGTGCAGGTCCTCGTTCATGACCACCAGCGGT
>JAEXBL010000340.1 GCA_023394015.1 Pseudomonadota bacterium
GTACCAGGTCGACACTGCCCGCTGGCAGCGCATTCAGCACCGCCACGCCATCACCGCGCTGCACGCGCACGGTGTCGGCGTGCAGCTTGTCCTTCAACCCGCGTAGGTTGGCGACCAGCGCCGCGTCCTGCTCCACCAGCAGCACCTCGGCGGCGCCGCGCGAGGCGGCCTCGAAGCCCAGCGCGCCGGTGCCGGCAAAGACATCCCCGCAGCGCCAGCCACCCAGGTCCTGCCCCAGCCAGTTGAACAGCGTCTCGCGCACGCGGTCGGGCGTGGGGCGCAGGCCTGGCCGGTCGGCCACCGGCAGGCGCGTGCGGCGCCACTGGCCGCCGACGATGCGCACCTCTTGCGGCGGGGCCGTGCGGCGGCGGGCGGGCGGGCGGGGGCGGCGCGTCATGGGGCGATTGTGACCGGTGCCCTGAAACGACACACGACTTCGCTGCGCTCGATGACTGGCGCTGGCGCGCCATGACGAATGACCCATGACAAAGCGCCGTGCGGTCCGGACCCTTTTTGTCGGGGACCATGCGCTCGCCCGAGCGCGGTCATTCGTGATGCGCCGCGGCCTCGGGCGAAGGCTCAACCGCCGCCCACCACCACCGTCACCATGCGCTCGGGCTGCAGCACGCGCTGAAAGGCGGCCTTGATCTGGGCGGCGGTGACGGCATCGACGCGCTCGGTCCAGTGCTCCAGGTAGTCCAGCGGCAAGTTGTTCCAGGCGATGTTGGCCACGTTGTCGAGCAGCTTGCGGTTACCGTCCAGGCGCAGCGGAAAACCGCCGATCAGGTTGTCCTTGGCCGCCTGCAGCTCGGCCTCGGTCGGCCCGTCGCGCACGAAGTCGGCAATCACCTGGCGCGACACCGCCACCGCCTCGGCGGCCTGATCGGGCCGCGTCTGCAGCCCGGCGGTGAAGGCGCCGGCGTGCAGGCCGGGCGCGAAGTAGCTGTAGACGCTGTAGCTCAAGCCCCGGTTTTCGCGCACCTGCGTGGTCAGGCGCGAGGTGAAGCCGCCGCCACCCAGGATGTGGTTGCCCACCAGCAGGGCGAAGAAATCCGGGTCGCTGCGCTTGTAGCCGGGCTGGCCGATCAGCACGTGGGCCTGCGCCGATTCGAACGGGATGCGCTCGTCCCGGGGCGCGGCCAGCGGCGCCACCTCGGCCACCGGCGGCAATGCGGGGCAATCGGCACCCTGCGGCAGCCGGCCCAGCAGTTGCGCAACCAGCGCGTCGGCCTGCGCCCGCGTCACCGCGCCGTCCAGGCTGACCTTGGCCCGGCAGGGTCGAATGTGCTCGGCGTAGCGCGCGCGCATGTCGGGCACGCCGATGCGCGCCAGCGTCTCGGGCGTGGTCTCCTGTCCGTAGGGGTGGCTACCGTACACGGCGGCGCTGTAGGCCAGGCCGGCGATGGTGCCGGGGCGCGTGCGCGACTCCCTGATGGCGGCCGACAGGCGCTGGCGCTCGCGCTGCCACACGTGCTCGGGCCAGGCCGGCTCGCCCAACTCGCGCGCGGCCAGTTGCACCGACTTTGGCAGCAACGCCGGATCGGTCAGCGTGCGCAGCCGAAAGCTCATGCGGTCGTCGCCAGCGTCGCCGCCAAAGCTGGCGCCCAGGTCGGCCCAGGCCTCGCCGAGCTGGTTCTCGTCCAGCGCCGGCAGGCCATCGCGTGCGGCCACGCCCTTGCCCGCCATCAGCGCGGTGACGCTGGCCAGGCCGGCCTGCGGTGCCGGATCGCGCCGGCGGCCGGCGTCGAAGTCGATCTGCACGTCGAGCATGGGAATCGCCGGCGACTCGACCAGCCACACCTGCGCGCCGCTGGGCTGCGTCCAGTGCTGGATGGGGATGGCGGCCTGCGCCGATACGGCATAAAAAACGGCGCCAGCGACTGCCAGGCAAGCGCGAACAGCTCTCATTCTTGTGATCTTCATGCGTGGGTCTGAATCATGCGGTCAATGCCGCGCCCCGGCCGGCGCGGTGCGCGGCTTGGCGGCGGGGTCGCGCGGCTGCGGCAGCAGCGTGGCCACGGTGAGCTGGTCGTCGCCGAAATACTTTTGCGCCACGGCCTGCACCTGGGCCGCGGTGACGCCACGCAGGCGCTCGATCAGGCGGGCGTCGGCGTCCAGCGGCAGGCCCTGGATCCAGTTGTGACCCAGCTCCTGCGCCTGGCCCATCACCGAATCCTGCTTGTAGACCTCGCTGGCCACCCACTGGGTCTTGACGCGGTTCAACTCGGCCTCGCTCACACCCTCGCTGGCGATGCGCGCCACCTGCTCGCGCAGCGCGGCCTCGACCTGCGCCGCGGTCTTGCCCTGCGCCGGCACGCCGATCAGGCTGAAGGTCTGCGGCCCGCGGCCCAGCAGGCCGTTGCTGGCGCTGGCCGCATCGGCCACGCGCCCGGGGCCTTGCGTGAGCGCGCGGTCCAGCCGGGCGCCGCTGTAGCCGTCCAGCACGGCCGACAGCACGGTGAGCGCCAGCGCGTCGTCGTTGTCGGGCGCAGGCGCCAGCGAGGTCATCTGCGGCACGCGAAAGGCCAGCGCCACCATGGCCTGCTCGGCCGGCGCCTTGACCTCGATGCGGCGCAGGCCGCGCTGCACCGGCTCGGGCCGCGGCTTGCGCTCGGGCACGGCGTGGCCGGCGATGCCGCCGTAGTGCTGCTGCGCCAGCGCCAGCACGGCGGCGGGATCGACGTCGCCCACCACCACCACGGCGGCGTTGGCGGGGGTGTACCAGCGGCGGTAGAAGTCGCGCGCGTCCTGCGCCGTCAGCGCGTCCAGGTCGCCCATCCAGCCGATCACCGGCCGGCGGTAGGGCGAAGCGATGAAGGTGGTGGCGCGCAGCTGCTCGAACATCAGCGCGCGCGGGTTGTCCTCGGTGCGCAGGCGGCGCTCTTCCTTGACCACGGCCAGTTCCTTGGCGAATTCCTCGTCGCTGTAGCGGTTGCGGGCAAAGCGGTCGGCCTCCAGCGCCATCACCTCGCCCAGGCGGCTGGCCGGCACCTGCTGGTAATAGCCGGTGTAGTCGAGGCTGGTGAAGGCGTTCTCGCGCCCGCCCAGGGCCGCCACGCGGCGCGAGAACTCGCCCGGCGCCAGCGTCTCGGTGCCCTTGAACATCATGTGCTCCAGCACGTGGGCCACGCCGCTGGCACCGTCCACCTCGTCCATCGAGCCCACGCGCACCCACAGCATGTGGACCGCGGTGGGCGCGCGGCGGTCGGGCTTGACGATGAGGGTGAGGCCGTTGTCCAGCGTGAACTGGCTGACCGGCGCCGCGGCGCTGGTGGCGGCTGTGGGCGCCGGCGGGGCGCCCGAGACGGAGGCAGGTGGCTGCAAGGCCCAGGCCGCCGGTGCCAGCAGCGCGCCGGCCAGCAGCGCGGTGCGGCCCAGGCGGCCCACAGAAGAAAGATGATTTCGCATGACGTGCAACTGAGTCCAGGCGGCGCGAAATCGTTCCCCGCGCCACGAGGCCGCAGTGTGCCTGAAGCGCCGCCGCCACACGCATGGCCGGCGGCGGCGCCGGCGCTGGCGTGGGCGACAATCCCGGCATGACCGTCACCGTTTCCGCCTCCACCGCCTCCCCGGCCCCCGCCGCCGAACCGCGCCTGACCTCGCTCAGCCACGGCGGCGGCTGCGGCTGCAAGATCGCGCCCGGCGTGCTCTCGGGCATTCTGCGCGGCACCCAGGCCATGCCGGTGCCGCCCGAGCTGCTGGTGGGCATCGAGACCTCGGACGACGCCGCCGTCTACCGGCTCAACGACGAACAGGCGCTGGTGGCCACCACCGACTTCTTCATGCCCATCGTCGACGACCCCTTCGATTTCGGCCGCATCGCCGCCACCAATGCGCTGAGCGACGTGTACGCCATGGGCGACACGCCCATCATGGCGCTGGCGGTGGTGGGCATGCCGGTCAACGTGCTGTCGGTGCAGACCATCGGCCGGATCCTGGAAGGCGGCGCCAGCGTGTGCCGCGCGGCCGGCATCCCGATTGCCGGCGGCCACACCATCGACTCGGTGGAGCCGATCTACGGCCTGGTGGCGCTGGGCCTGGCGCACCCGCAGCGCGTCAAGCGCAACAGCGCCGCCCAGGTGGGCGACGTGCTGGTGCTGGGCAAGCCGCTGGGCGTGGGCATCTACTCGGCGGCGCTCAAGAAGAACCAGCTGGGCGCCGACGGCTACGCGCAGATGATCGCCGCCACCACGCGCCTGAACACGCCCGGCCCGGCGCTGGCGGCTCTCGACGGCGTGCACGCCATCACCGACGTTACCGGCTTCGCCCTGGCCGGCCATGCGCTGGAGCTGGCGCGCGGCGCCGGCGTCACCGTGCAGCTGGACTGGCCCGCCGTGCCCCTGCTGCCCGGCGTGCGCGACTTCGC
>JAEXBL010000411.1 GCA_023394015.1 Pseudomonadota bacterium
CCCGCTGGCCGACCGCGTGATCCTGTGGACGCACGCACGCTTCGACGGCAGCGACGACGACGTGCCGCTGCGCTGGGAGGTGGCGCACGACGCGGCCTTCAGCCAGATCGTGGCCAGCGGCCACGTCACCGCCAGCGCCGCCAGCGGCCACACCGCCAAGGCCGACGCCACCGGGCTGGCCGCCGGGCAAAGCTACTACTACCGCTTCCGCCACGAGGCCGAAGGCAGCGACGAGGCGCGCCGCTCGCCCGTGGGCCGCACGCGCACGCTGCCGGCGGCCGGTGCCAGCGAGGTGTCGATGGCGGTGCTGAGCTGCTCCAACTACCCGGCCGGCTACTTCCACGCCTATGCCGAGGTCACGCGCAGCGACGCGCAGTACGCCGTGCACCTGGGCGACTTCATCTACGAATACGGCCCGGGCGGCTACGCCAGCGCCGACGCGCCCGGCATGGGCCGCGTGGTGCAGCCGCCCAGGCCCTGCGTGACGCTGCAGGACTACCGCCAGCGCTATGCGCAGTACCGCTCCGACCCCGACAGCAAGGTGCTGGCCGCCGCCATGCCGCTGATCGCCGTGTGGGACGACCACGAGATCACCAACGACACCTGGCGCGCCGGCGCCGAGAACCACGACCCGGCCACCGAAGGCGACTTTGCCGCCCGCCGCCAGGCCGCCATGACCGCCTGGCACGAATGGCTGCCGGTGCGCACGCCCGACGCGCAGGACCTGCGCAGGATCTACCGCAGCTTCGACTTCGGCGGCCTGGCCGCGCTGCACATGCTGGAAACGCGCGTCATCGCGCGCGATCTGCAGATCGGCCTGGGCGATCTGGCCAACCCGGCCACCGCCGCCAGCGCCCAGGCCACGCTGGCCAGCCCCACGCGCACCCTCATCGGCGCCGAGCAACTGGCCTGGCTGCAGCAGCAGATGGCGCAATCCAGCGCCACCTGGCAGGTGCTGGGCCAGCAGGTGCTGATGGCGCGCATGCACTTTCCCGTCAGCGTGCTGGCGGCGATGGACCCGACCAACCCCTCGCCCGAGGCGCAGGCCGCCGGCCTGCGGGCCATCCAGGACTACCTGGCCGCCAAGCAGACCGCCGCGCAGAACCCCGCCGCGCTGACCGACGCCCAGCGCGCCCTGCTCGATCCGCAGCGCAACCCCCGGCTGGGCTACAACCTGGACGCCTGGGACGGCTACCCGGCCGAGCGCGAGAAGCTGCTGGCCAGCGCCGCGCAGCTGAACAAGCGCCTGGTGGTGCTGGCCGGCGACACGCACAACGCCTGGAGCAGCCAGCTCACACTGATGGACGGCACCGTGGTCGGCCACGAGTTCGCCACCCCCGGCGTCAGCTCGCCCGGCCTGGAGGACTACCTGGCCAACCTGGCGCCCGCGCAGACGCAGCAGATCTTCATGGGCGTGGTGGACGACCTGCGCTACGCCGAGACCGCGAGCCGGGGCTTTCTGCTGATGCGCTTCACCCCCGCCGAGGCCAGCGGCCAGTGGGTCTACGTCAACACCGTGAAGCAGCGCAGCTACAGCACCAGCCGCAGCGCGCCGCTGGCGGTGGCGGCCTGAGCGGCACCGCCTTTCCACGCCCTTGCCTTGCAGTGAGCCCTCGGATGCGATCCGGGGCTGGTCACAGGCGCCACCGCGCTGCAAGCCGCCGCCCACGAAAACCCGAGCCAGCCCGCAGCGACCCATCCATCGACGCGGGGCGCTACCTATTCAGCAGCAAGCGACCAGCTCCCCGCGCTTGACGCCCCTGACCCGACTGCTTAGCATTACTAACCAGTCAGTCAGTAATGGATTCCACCACCCCCATCCCCCCGGCCGCCGCGCCCCGGCGCACGCGCCGCAAGGAGGCGCGCCCGGGCGAGTTGCTCGAGGCCGCCCTGGCCCTGTTCGTCGAGAAAGGCTACGCCGCCACGCGGGTCGAAGAAGTCGCCGCGCGCGCGGGCGTCTCCAAGGGCACGCTGTTTCTGTACTTTCCCAGCAAAAAAGCGCTGTTCAAGGCCGTGGTGCGCGAGAACGCCAGCCGCCTGCTGCAGGAGGCCTTTCGCGAGGTGGCGCACTACGCCGGCAGCAGCGCCGAGCTGCTGCGCGAGTTCATCCACCGCTGGTGGACGCAGTACGGCGACACCCCCGCCGCCGGCCTGACCAAGCTGATCATGAGCGAGGCGGCCAACTTTCCCGATCTGGCGCAGTACTACCAGGACGAGGTGGTGCAGCCCGGCCACGAGCTGGTGCGCCGCATCGTGCAGCGCGGCATCGACCGCGGCGAGCTACGCACGGTCGATCCGGATCTGGCCGCGCACCTGATCGTGGCACCGCTGGTACAGCTGGTGACCTGGCGCCTGGCGATGGCGCCCTGCGGCGGCGCCACACTGCTGCCGAACCCGCAGGCATTGCTGGCCATGCACGCCGACATGGTGGTGCGCGGCTTGCAGCGTGAATAATCCCCGTCGATGAACCCCGCCGCCCGCCGCTGGCTGAAAATCGCCCTGCTGCTGCTGGCCCTGGCCGCCGCCGTGGCGCTGGGCTGGCGCGGCTACGCGGCGCGCCAGGCGGTGCGGCAGGCGCAGCTGGCGCCGGTGCAGGAGCCGGTGATCGAGCTGGGCACCATCGACCTGGCCAGCGCCCAGGTGCGCGAGCTGACCACCGGCCTGCCCATCACCGGCGCGCTCAAGGCCGTGCGCTCGGCCGTGGTGAAGGCGCGCGTGCCGGGCGAATTGCAAGGCCTGACCGTGCGCGAGGGCGACCGGGTCGAGGCCGGCCAGGTCATCGCCCGCGTCGAGCCGACCGAATACGCCGCGCGCCTGGGCCAGGCCCAGCGCCAGGCCGAGGCCGCCAAGGCGCAGGTCGACATCGCCCAGCGCCAGTACGACAACAACGCCGCGCTGGTGCGGCAGGGCTTCATCTCTCAGACCGCGCTCGACAACTCGCTGGCCAGCCGGGCCAGCGCGCAGGCCAACTACCGCGCCGCGCAGCACGGCGCCGAAGTGGTGCGCCAATCGCTGGCCGACACGGTGCTCAAGGCGCCCATCGGCGGCCAGATCGCGCAGCGGCTGGCGCAGCCGGGCGAGCGCGTCGGCCCCGAGGCACGCATCGTCGAGATCGTCGACCTGAGCCAGCTGGAACTGGAGGCGCCCTTGAGCCCCGCCGACTCGGTGGCCGTGCGCGTGGGCCAGCGGGCGCTGCTGAACATCGAGGGCGTGGCCCAGCCCGTGCCCGCCACCGTGGCCCGCATCAACCCCAGCGCCCAGGCCGGCAGCCGCAGCGTGCTGGTGTACCTGAGCGTGGCCCCCCAACCCGGCCTGCGCCAGGGCCTGTTCGCGCAAGGCGAGCTGGCCACCGCCACCGAGCGCGCCCTGGCCGTGCCCCTGAACGCCGTGCGCACCGACAAGCCCGTGCCCTACGTGCAAATCGTCGACCACGGCCGCATCGCCCACCGCAACGTGCAAATGGGCGCGCGTGGCGCCGTCGAAGGCGAGACCTGGGTGGCCGTGCAAGGCGTGCCCGACGGCGCCCCCGTGCTGCGCGGCGCCGCCGGCGTGTTGCGCGAAGGCACGCAGGTGAAGCTGGTGGCGCCCGCCACCGCCGCCAGCCCGGCGCAGAACGGCGGGCGGTGATGACCATGATTTTGATGGCGGCTGCCGCCTGCCACGCAGGTGTTTCAAGACGAAATGCCCTGAAACCGCGGATCAGCAGGCACAGGAAGCTATGCTTTTTGAAGCGGCTTGCCCTCACCCCAACCCCCGGATCAAGCCCGGGACAGGCCCTCTCCCGCCCGCGGGAGAGGGAGACAAACCCAGGCCGAGCGCAGCGATGGCCCGAACGGACTTCCCTTCCCCTCTGGCCGTGCCGAGAAGCGCAGGGCGTGGGGCGGGCATGGGC
>JAEXBL010000459.1 GCA_023394015.1 Pseudomonadota bacterium
CCAGGATCACGCCCAACCCTTTCAGCCAGGCCAGGCCAAACACCAGCGCCACCACGCCGAAGCGCGGCACGGCCAGCGCGCCGCTGTGGCCCAGCCACCAGGTGAAGGCGGTGGCGGCCAGCAAGGCCAGCCAGACCAGATCAAGCACCTTGGGTTTCATCGCATCACGTAGACCAGCGGAAACAGCACCAGCCACAGCAGATCGACCAGGTGCCAGAAGGCGGCGGCCGTCTCCAGCGCGTGGGCGCTCAGCGCGTCGCGCGGCTGCCGCCACAGGCCCAGGCCCACCAGGGCCAGCGCCAGCAGCCCGGCCAGCACGTGCAGCAGGTGAAAGCCGGTGAGGATGTAATAGAAGTCGAAGAACAGGTTGTCCTGCCCCAGGCCAATGCCTTCGGCGGCCTTGTCGGCGTATTCCTTGAGCTTCAACGCCACGAAGCCCGCGCCACCCGCCATGCCCGCCGCCAACCAGCGCAAGCCCGCGCCGCGCTGGCCGCCGCGCACCGCCAGCACGGCGCGCGCCACGCACCAGCTGGCCGTCAGCAGCAGCGCGGTGTTGATGGCGCCGGCGCTCACGTCGAGCTGCTGCTGCGCGGCGTTGAACAGCTCCAGGTGCCGCGCCCGCGTGAACGCGAAGGCGCCGAACAGCACGCCGAAGGTGGCGCCTTCGAGCAGGATCACGTACCAGATGAACAGGTCGCCCGGCAGGCGCGTGGCGGGACGGGCTGCGGTGTTCATGGCCAGCGTGGGCGGCGTGCGATAGCCACTGAACTGACAGCCATCCACGCCCGATGGACAGGCCCCGGGGCCTTGAAGCGCCAGAAGGCCGCGTTCATTGCGGCTGCGGCGGCTGGTCGCTGCCGGCGGTGGCGATCAGCGCCACCGGCTCGGGCTGCAGCAGGCTGCCTTCGCGCCAGCCCTTCCAGGTGGCGATGCCCAGCACCACGATCACCAGCGAGGCCAGCGCCAGCGCCACCATGGCCGGCGCCTGCGCCGCGCCGTGCTGCATGGCCAGCCGCAGCGTCAGCTGCGCGAACGCCGCCAACGGAAAGCCCATGGCCCAGAACGCCACCGAAAACGGCTGCGCCAGCATGCGCCGCGTGAGCTGCGCGCTCCACAGCAGAAAGAACAGGGCGATGCCCCAGCACATCCAGGCCAGCGTGGCCGGCCCGCCCAGTTGCAGCAGCGCGGCGCCGATCACCGCCGGCGGCGCGATGCTGATGAAGGTGATCGGCAGCAGCCGCTCGGGCCACAGCCCCTGCACGGCGATGCGCGCGAAGATCAGCGCCATCAGCACCGGCCACAGCAGCACGCCCAGGCCGAACTGCGCCGCCGACCAGGCCTCGGCCCCCAGCGCCACGCCCGCCAGCGGCGCCAGCACGTTGCCCACCACCGGCACCAGCAGCGCCGGCGTCAGCGCGGCCCAGCTCAGGCCCTGCGCTTTGTCGGTCTGCAGCCAGCGCGCCAGCGCCCACAGCGTGACGCCGAACTGCGCCAGCGAACCCAGCCACCACAGCACCGCCAGCCAGGTGCTGGTGCCCAGCAGCGACACGCCGCAGGTGGCCAGCAGGATGATCGACACCGGAATGGTGGCGATGAAGGCGTGGCGCACCGGGTGCTTCAAATCGCCCGCCAGCGCCTCGGGGTAATGCTGCCAACGCATCCACGACAGCCCCGCCAGCGCCACGAACGCCAGCACCGCCGCCGCCGCCAGCACCAGCGCCCCCGCGCCCGCCATGTCGCCCAGCAGCGGCGCCGCCCGCCCCCAGGCCAGCGACAGGCCGCACAGGCCCATGACGATGGCGAACCAGTTGGGGGCGAGGTACTTCAGGGCGTCGGGGCGTTGCGGCATGGGGGAATCATGCCACGGGCGGCTTTTCCTTTTTGGCACCTGCCTGCACGGCTTGGACAGGATCGGCAGGCGCATCGGACCTGGAGCCAGCCCATGGGCCAGGGGGCCGCCCATTTGCCGAGGCCGAAGCAATTGACTGCGCCGCCGGGCGCACACCCGGCCGGTAGCAACCGCAACGCTCGCCCTTATCCCCATCAGGCATAAAGAAACAATAAAAAAGTAGTTTGAGTTCTAAGACATCCCTTCCAAACTACTTCCCACGGCCGGCACACCGCCGGCCTTGCTGTTTCTTGAACCCCATGACAAAACCCTTATTCCGCCTCGCCCTCTCCGCCCTTGCCCTGGCCGCAGCCTCCACCGCCAGCGCCCAGACGGCGCTGCTCAACGTCAGCTACGACGTGGCGCGCGAGTTCTACAAGGATCTCAACACCGCCTTCATCGCCCACTACAAGAAGACCACCGGCAAGGACATCAAGATCGACCAGTCGCACGCCGGCTCCAGCGCCCAGGCGCGCGCCGTGGCCGACGGCCTGGCCGCCGACGTGGTGACCATGAACACCACCACCGACATCGACTTCCTGGCCGACAAGGGCGTGGTCGCCAAGGACTGGCGCGCCAAGTTTCCGCACGGTGCGGCGCCCACCACCTCGACCATGCTGTTTCTGGTGCGCAACGGCAACCCCAAGAACATCAAGGACTGGGACGACCTGATCCGCCCCGACGTGAAGGTGGTGGTGGTGAACCCCAAGACCGGCGGCAACGGCCGCATGGCCTACCTGGCGGCCTGGGGCCAGGTGCGCGCCAAGGGCGGCAGCGACGCGCAGGCGGCCGAGTTCGTCGGCAAGCTGTACAAGAACGTGCCGGCACTGGCGCGTGGCGGGCGCGATGCCACGGGCATGTTTTTGCAGCGCAACCTGGGCGACGTGCTGGTGACCTTCGAGTCCGAGGTGGTGTCGGTCGAGAACGAGTTCGGCCAGGGCAAGGTGGACGCCATCCACCCCAGCGCCAGCATCGTGGCCGAGAACCCGGTGGCGGTGGTCGAGCGCACGGTGAGCAAAAAGGGCACCGCCGCTGAGGCCAAGGCCTACCTGGATTTCCTCTATTCCAACGAAGGCCAGGAGATTGCCGCCAGGCACAACATCCGCCCGCGCAACGAGGCCATCCTGAAGGCGCACGCCAAGGCGTTCAAGCCGATCAAGCTGTTCACCGTGGAGCAGTACTTCGGCTCGCTGGCCGAGGCGCAGAAGCTGCACTTCAACGACGGCGGGCAGTTCGACAAGCTGTACACGCCCGGCAAGTAAGGCGCTGACCGCTCCCTCTCCCGCTGGCGGGAGAGGGTTGGGGTGAGGGTGCCTTGCGTCTTCCCCGGCGGGGGCGAGCTGGGCATGGAGCGGCGCCGCTCGCCGTGGGGGCGCCGCCGGCCCCTCACCCCAGCCCTCTCCCCACAGGGGCGAGGGGGCCAACAGCCAAAGCCAGGCCATCACCAACCGCCATCAAGATCAATCACATGACTACCGCCGCGCTCGCCGTGCCCATTCCCTCCAACGCACGCCCCGCCCCGCGCCGCCGCGCGGCGCGGCGCGTGCTGCCGGGCTTCAGGCTCACGCTGGGCTACACGCTGCTGTACCTCGGCCTGATCGTGCTGATCCCGCTGTCGGCCCTGGTCATCAAGACCTTGTCGATGAGCTGGGCCGAGTTCTGGGCCGCCGTCAGCGCGCCGCGCGTGCTGGCCTCGTTCCGGCTCACCTTTGGCGCCTCGCTGCTGGCGGCGGGCGTGAACGTGGTGGCCGGGCTGCTGGTGGCCTGGGTGCTGGTGCGCTATGAATTTCCGGGCAAGAAAATCGTCGACGCGCTGGTCGACCTGCCGTTTGCGCTGCCCACGGCCGTGGCCGGCATCGCGCTCACCGCCATCCTGGCCGGCAACGGCTGGATCGGCCAGTGGCTGGAGCCGCGCGGCGTCCAGATCGCGTTCCAGCCCGCGGGCATCGTGGTGGCGCTGATCTTCATCGGCCTACCCTTCGTGGTGCGCACCGTGCAGCCGGTGCTGGAAGACACCGAGAAAGAGCTGGAGGAAGCCGCCGCCTGCCTGGGCGCCACCCGCTGGCAGACCTTCTGGCGGGTGATCTTTCCGGCCATCGCACCGGCGCTGCTGACCGGCTTTGCCATGGCATTTGCGCGCGCGGTGGGCGAATACGGCTCGGTGATCTTCATCGCCGGCAACATGCCCATGGTGTCGGAGATCACGCCGCTCGTCATCATCGGCAAGCTGGAGCAGTACGACATCGCCGGCGCCACCGCCGTGGCCTCGGTGATGCTGCTGATTTCCTTCATCCTGCTGCTGGTCATCAACGGCCTGCAGACCTGGGGCCGCCGGCGCTACGGGGGTGCGGGATGAGCGCCCTGGCAAAGCGCGTGCGCACCACCGAATCGCCCGCCGTCCGCTGGCTGCTCACGGTGCTGGCGCTGGGCTTCATGGGGCTGTTCCTGGTGCTGCCGCTGGCCGCCGTGTTCGTCGAGGCGCTGAAGGCCGGCTGGGGCGCCTACTGGGCCGCGCTGAAGGAGCCCGATGCGCTGGCCGCCATGCGCCTGACGCTGCTCACCGCCGCCATTGCCGTGCCGCTGAACCTGGTCTTCGGCGTGGCCGCGGCGTGGTGCATCGCCAAGTTCGAGTTCAAGGGCAAGGCCTTTCTGACCACGCTGATCGACCTGCCGTTCTCCGTCACGCCGGTGGTGGCGGGGCTGATCTACGTGCTGGTGTTCGGCGCCCAGGGCTGGCTGGGGCCGTGGCTGGCGGCGCACGACATCAAGATCGTGTTCGCCGTGCCGGGCATCGTGCTGGCCACGGTGTTCGTCACCTTCCCGTTCGTCGCGCGCGAGCTGATCCCGCTGATGCAAGCGCAGGGCAGCGACGAGGAACAGGCCGCGCAGGTGCTGGGCGCCAGCGGCTGGCAGACCTTCTGGCATGTCACGCTGCCCAACATCAAGTGGGGGCTGATCTATGGCGTGATCCTGTGCAACGCGCGCGCCATGGGCGAGTTCGGCGCGGTGTCGGTGGTCAGCGGCCACATCCGCGGGCAGACCAACACGCTGCCGCTGCATGTGGAAATTCTCTACAACGAATACCAGGGCCAGGCCGCCTTTGCCGTGGCCTCGCTGCTGGCGCTGCTGGCCATCGTCACGCTCGCCATCAAGACCGCGGTGGCCTGGCGGCACGAGCGGGAGTTGAAGGCCGCGGCCGCATTGCCGCCCGAGCGGCCCGTTTGAAGTCAGAAACAACCGGACGCGAAGGACGCAAAAGGCACGCGAAGGACGCGAAAGAAAAACCAAATCTATTGCTCCCCCCCCGCTGCCACCTCCGTCCGGAAGAACAAACTTTTTTGGCTGTTTTTTTGCGTCCTTCGCGAAATCTTCGCGTCCTTCGCGTCCGGTATTCAAGGTATCCATAAATGAGCATCGAGATCCGCCACGTCAGCAAGCACTTCGGCAACTTCCGCGCCCTGGACGACGTCAGCCTCGACATCGATTCGGGCGAGTTGGTGGCCCTGCTCGGCCCCTCGGGCTGCGGCAAGACCACGCTGCTGCGCATCATCGCCGGGCTGGAATCGGCCGACGCCGGCAGCATCCTGTTTTCCGGCGCCGACACCACCGAGGTGCACGTGCGCGAGCGGCAGGTGGGCTTCGTGTTCCAGCACTACGCGCTGTTCCGCCACATGACGGTGGCCGAGAACGTGGCCTTCGGCCTGCGCGTGAAGCCGCGCCGCGAGCGCCCGAGCGACGCGCAGATCCAGACCAAGGTGCGCGAGCTGCTGGGCCTGGTGCAGCTCGACTGGCTGGCCGATCGCTATCCGTCGCAGCTCTCCGGTGGGCAGCGCCAGCGCATCGCCCTGGCGCGCGCGCTGGCCGTCGAGCCCAAGGTGCTGCTGCTGGACGAGCCCTTCGGCGCGCTCGACGCCAAGGTGCGCAAGGAACTGCGCCGCTGGCTGCGGCGCCTGCACGACGAGTTGCACGTGACCAGCATCTTCGTCACCCACGAC
>JAEXBL010000460.1 GCA_023394015.1 Pseudomonadota bacterium
CCTCCATGGCAGATTCAGTCTCGTCCCCCCCAGCGGCCAAGCCGGCCATAGCGCCGCCCGCCCCCGGCATCGCCAGCGCCACCGCGCCGGCACACGACATGGTGCCGCCATCGCCCAGCGCCACCGCAGCCCAGGACGCCAGCCACACCCCGCCGCCGAAGGTCACCGACCCGCTGCCCGAAGACACCGCCCGGCTGGCCGCCCGCGCCCTCACCATCCCGGTGCAGGGCGTGCGCGCCGACCAGCTGAGCGACACCTACACCGATGCCCGCGCCGGGGGCGCGCGCCGCCACGACGCCATCGACATCATGGCGCCCACCGGCACCCCGGTGCTGGCCGTGGAAGACGGCCGCATCGCCAAGTTGTTCTTCAGCCAGGGCGGCGGCGGCTTCACCATCTACCAGTTCGCCCCCGGCGAGCAGTACGCCTACTACTACGCCCACCTGGACCGCTACGCCGACGGCCTGCAGGAAGGCCAGGCCGTGAAGCGCGGCCAGGTCATCGGCCACGTCGGCAGCAGCGGCAACGCCGACGCCGCCGCGCCCCATCTGCACTTCGCCATCTTCAAGCTGGGGCCGGAAAAGCAGTGGTGGAAGGGCGAGGCGCTGAACCCCTACCCAGTGCTGCGCCGGCCTTGATACCGAATCGCTGCCAACCATATAGAACACCTGTACGCGGCAGGCGCTTTGTTCACCGCAGAGACGCAGAGAACGCAGAGCAAGCGCAGAGAAGGAACTCGGATGCTTTTCTCTGCGAACCTCGGCGCCCTCTGCGTCTCTGCGGTGAATGGTTTTGCCTACCTTGAGGACAGCTTGGTATGAGTGCCTCCGGCTGGATGACGCGCCTGCGCTGGCCACACCAGGATTCCAGGCTGCCTCGGCTTGAGTTGAGGCGGGCACCAGCGCCCCGCGCCGGTCACAAACCCGCCGCCTCCAGCAACGCCGCCGCGCAGCCGGGCTCGCCGCAGTCGGCGTCCAGCATTTCGATGGGCTCATCGGCAAACAGCACCTCCACCGGGCGGCCGGCGTGCGGCTGCCACGCGGTCTGCGCCATCAGCCACTTCTGCACGAACTCGGCCACCGTGGCGCGCGCGGCCTCGCGCTGGCGCGCCAGCAGCGGTGCGCTGGCGGCCTTGTCGTTCAATGCCGCGGTGATCGAGCGCTCCAGCGCCGCCAGCTGCTCCGGCCCGGTAAACAGCGACCACAGCCCGCGCGACTCCTTCTCCATCCGCGCCGTGTCGATGGCCACCGGCCGCGTGGCCTGCAGACGCGGCGCGATCACGCGCACGCGGCCATCGGGCCGCAGTGTCACCCGCCATTCGGGCGCCAGCTCGACATGGCTGCGGTAATACGCCGGCACGCGAATGCGCGAGAACGTGCTGCCCACCGGCACGCCCAGCACCGCGTGGTCGCGCGAGACCTCGAAGGTCTCGACCTGCTTCAGCTCCGCCACCTCCAGCCGCCCGCCCGGCGTGCGCAGCACCACCGATTCGCCCGCCGTCAGCGGCGCCACTGGCGGCCCCGGCGGCTGCGCGCGCCAGACCAGCCAGCCAAGCACGGCGTTGGCCAGCAGGCTCAGCAGCAACCAACGGCGCCAGCGGCGCGTGGGTGGCACTGTGGGGCTCGTCATGCGCCGCCACCCGCGGGCGATGTGCAACCCCCTTCAGGCGCTGGCGACCGAGCAGAAAGCGTTAACAGCTCTTTTTTCAATAGCATTCAGAAGTAGGTCAAGCCTATCGAGATCACCACGCCCATCACCACCAGCTGGATCAGGCAAAAGCCCATGATGTCCTTGGCCTTCAGGCCCGCGATGGCCAGCACCGGCAGGGCCCAGAAGGGCTGCAGCATGTTGGTCCACGCATCGCCCCAGGCCACGGCCATGGCGGTGCGCGCCATGTCAGCGCCCAAGGCTTGCGTGGCCTCGATGACCACTGGCGCCTGCACCGCCCATTGTCCGCCGCCGGAGGGCACGAACACGTTGACCAGGCCGGCGCTCATGAAGGTCCAGAACGGCAGGCTCTCGGCGCTGGCAAACGACACGAACCACGCCGACAGCGAGGCCGCCAGACCCGACTTGGTCATGATCGCCATGATGCCGGCGTAGAACGGAAACTGCAGCACGATGCCGCCAGTGCCCTTGATGGCGGCGTCCAGGCTGTCGAGCAGCCGGCGCGGCGTGCCGTGCAGCACGATGGCCAGGAACAGGAAGCTGAAGTTGACGATGTTCAGGTTGATGCCGCCGCGCTGGATCACGTAGTAATGGAACATGTAGGCCAGCCCGGCCGCGCCGATCAGCCCGGTGAGCAGGCGGCTTTGCTCCAGCCGCGCGGCGAAGGTGTCGACGGCCGGCGCCGCCGGCGGCTCCTCGGCCAGCAGTTTGGGATCGACGAAGATGCTTTCACCCGCCGGCGGCATCATCAGCCGGTTGAGCAACGGCACCACCACGAACAAGGCCGCCACGATGCCCAGGTTGAAGGTGGAAAAGATGGTCTGCGCAGTGGGGATCACGCCGATCTTGTCGGCCGTGAAGTGCGCCTCCGTGGCGATGGTCAGCGGAATCGACCCGGCCAGCCCACCGTGCCACACCACGAAGCCGGCGTAGGCGCTGGCCACCAGAAGGCGATAGTCCACGCGCACGGTGCGCGCCACCTCCTTGGCGAAGATGGCGCCCACCACCAGGCCGAAGCCCCAGTTGATCCAGTTGGCCACCATCGCCACCAGCGTGACGATGATGATGGCGCTGCCCGGCGTGCGCGCCAGCGTGGCGATGCGCGTGAGCAGCTTGCGCACCAGCGGCGTCATGGCCAGCATGAAGCCGGTGACCAGCACCAGCACCATCTGCATGGTGAAGGGCAGCAGACCCCAGAAACCGTCGCCCCACATGCGCACGATCTCCACCGGGCCCTTGCGCTCCACGCCTGCGGCCGCCAGGCCAGCCAGCAGCGTGAGGATGATGACGAAGATGTAGGGATCAGGCAGGTAGCGCTCGACCAGCCGCACGGAAAAACGCGTCAACGCTCGGAACATGGCTGTCTCCTTCCAATCGGTGGCCCCGTCGCCGGGGACCCTGTGGCGTGTCGCGCAGGCCGCGCGCCCGCCGCCGCATGGTGCCACGGAAGCCGCCGTCGGGCCAGCCACGTCCTATCCCCGCCCCGGCGTGCGGGCACTGTGCGCTGCCTATCATCGCCCGCAGCCATGGAAAGCCTGCACATCACCGACCTCGAAGCCGCGCTGAACCATTGGCGCGCGCGCCGGCCGGCGGCCGAGGGCGCGGCCCTGGCGCCGGAAGTGGCGGCGCTGGCCGAGGTGTACGGGCAACTGGTGTACGAGCGCCGGCACGAGCTGGACGCCACCCACCTGCCACCGGCCGCGCGCGCCGCCTGGCTGGCCTGGTACGCCACCACGCCCGATGCGCCCTGCATCGCCATCTGCTCCACCGCGCAGGGCGACAGCGTGTGCAAGGGCTGCGGCCGCACCGAAGGCGAAGTGCAGCACTGGCCGGCCATGAGCCCCTTTGCCAAGCGCGCCGTGTGGCGCCGCATCACGCAGGAGGGCACGGCCTGGCGCTTCAACCGCTATGCGGACCGGGTGCGCGGCCACGGCGGCTGACGGCCAATCAAAAAGCATAGCGATCAACGCTGATGCCACAGGCGTTGAAGGCCGATAGGGCTTGGACCCGGATGTCACGCAGTTGACTTTCACGCCGCAATCCGTGGTTTAATCTCGGGTTCCGAAGGGGAGTAGCTCCCCCGGCCGCCTGCTTCGCCGGCGGTCTCGCCGGGTCGTCAATACGAAGCCGGGTGGCGGGCTGAAAAGCGCCCTGCCGCCGCGCTTCCGGCCCCGCGGGTGGCGCCTTCCAAGCAGGCGCCGCCGAGCAAGACCTTCGATCCCGCCTTGCGGGCGCCTCGTGGGCGCCGGGTGCGGCGGGTCGAAGTCACGGTCTTGCGGTTTTCCCTGGATGACGCCGCTCGAAAGGCAATCCTGCCGCCCGTGCCGACGGCCGCCGCGCGCGCAAGGTTTTGACCGAAACCTTGTTGGAGCTGCTGTTCATGGAATTCCTTTCTCCCGCCTGGTGGTCCGCGCTGATGGCCATCATCCTGATCGACCTGGTGCTGGCCGGCGACAACGCCATCGTCATCGCGCTGGCCGCGCGCAGCCTGCCCAGGCACCTGCAGAAGAAGGCCATCGTCTGGGGCACCGTGGGCGCCATCGGCGTGCGCACGGCGATGACGCTGGTCGTGGTGTGGCTGCTGAAGATCCCCGGCCTGATGCTGGTGGGCGGCCTGGGCCTGCTGTGGATCGCCTACAAGCTGATCGCCGACCAGGGCGGGGACGACGGCGAGCACGGCCCCGGCGCCACCACCTTCTGGGGCGCGATGAAGACCATCATCATCGCCGATGCGCTGATGGGCATCGACAACGTGCTGGGCGTGGCCGGCGCGGCGCACGGCGCCATGGACCTGGTGGTGCTGGGCCTGCTGATCAGCGTGCCGATCGTGGTGTTCGGCTCGACCATGGTGCTGAAGCTGGTGGAGCGCTTTCCCATCATCATCCAGCTGGGCGCGGCGGTGCTGGCCTTCACGGCGGCCAAGATGATCGCCGGCGAGCCGCTGCTGGCCGGCGTGTTCGGCCCGCGCGAGGCGCCCGAGCAGTGGCTGCGCTGGGGCCTGGCGGCGCTGTGCATCGCCGGCGTGCTGGGCACCGCCTGGCTGGCCACGCGGCGGCGCCCCCCGCCGGCCAGCGACGTGCTGCCGGGCTGAGCCGCGCCTGCTGCGCTATGCTGGCGGCATGAAACTGATCCTCAAATGGCTGCTCAGCGCCGCCGCGCTGCTGGCGG
This sequence comes from Pseudomonadota bacterium, assembly GCA_023394015.1. Classification (GTDB taxonomy): domain Bacteria; phylum Pseudomonadota; class Gammaproteobacteria; order Burkholderiales; family Burkholderiaceae_C; genus Ottowia. Next base: position 4,837 of record JAEXBL010000460.1, read on the forward strand.
TGGCCTACATCTACAGCAGCGGCGTGGCGGTGGCCAGCTTTGGCAGCGCCATGCTGGCGGCGCTGGTCATCGGTCTGCTGAACATGCTGGTGCGGCCGGTGCTGGTGGTGCTGACGATTCCGGTCACGCTGATCACGCTGGGGCTGTTTCTGTTCGTCATCAACGCGCTGATGTTCTGGGCGGCCTCGGGCGTGCTGAGCGGCTTTCACGTCAACGGCTTCTGGGCGGCGCTGCTCGGCTCGCTGATCTATTCGGCCCTGGGCGTGCTGATCGACGGCTTGCTGGAAAAGCTGTGAGCGGGCCTCGGCGCCGGATGCCATGGCGTTTTCGTAGGCTGGGTAGAGCGTAGCGAAACCCAGCGTCAGCGGATGCGTCTGCTGCTGGGTCTCCTGCGTCAACCCAGCCTACGGTGCTGCGCTACGCCGAACGCCCAACGCCCAACGCCCACCCTCCCCTCAGCGCCGCTTCATCTCGTCCTGTTGCTGCTGCTTCAGCGCCTGCTGCGCCGCGCGCAGGCGGGTGTCGCCGATGCTGGCCTCGATCAGGTCGGCGTTGTCGCCGGGGTGCGTGCGCGAGTAGTCCTGCGCGGCGCGCCAGCGGTCCACCGCGCCGGCGTAGTCCATGCGCGCCATGGGCACCTCGCCCTCGGCGCGCAGCGCGCGCAGCGTGCGGCCCGCGGCGCCGTGGGCCTGCGCCAGCACCTGCCAGGCGCCGGCATCGCCAGGATGGTCGCTGACCCAGGTCTGCAGCGCGCCCGCGGCCTCGGCCGCCTGGCCGGTGGCGACC
>JAEXBL010000480.1 GCA_023394015.1 Pseudomonadota bacterium
CGACGCGTGCCAGCTCTGCGTGCAGCGCGGGCCAGCCGTCGCGCGCGGCGCGTTCCTCGATCTGGCGCCGCACCGCAGGGTCGGCGGGCGGCAGCGCGTCGAGCCCCTCGAACAGCGCCTTGAAGTACAGCATGGTGCCGCCCACCAGCAGCGGCAGCCTGCCGCGCGCGCGGATCTCGCCGATCAGCCGCGTCGCGTCGCGCACGAACTCGGCCGCGCTGTAGGCCTCGCGCGGGTCGCGAATGTCGATCAGGTGGTGCGGCACCGCGGCGCGCTCGGCTGGGGTGGGCTTGGCGGTGCCGATGTCCATGCCGCGGTAGACCAGCGCCGAATCCACGCTGATGATCTCCACCGGCAGCAGTTCGGCCAGCGCCAGCGCCACCGCGCTCTTGCCGCTGGCGGTGGGGCCGGCAATACACAGGGTTTGACTGGTATCCATTTCAGTTGTCCATGGGGCCGCGAACTACCCGCAGCGCATGAAACACATGCCGAATGACCGCACTCTGGCGAGCGCATGACCCATGACAAAGCCCATCGTCCGGCGCGGCGCCTTGGTCATTGGTCATGGCGCGCCAGCGCCAGTCATTGAGCGAAGCGAAGTCATGCCTCACTGCTCCGGCTCGCCATGTTTCTGCACCAGCGTCCACGCCGCCAGCGCGATCACCACGCACCAGGCCAGCAGGCCCAGGCCCAGCGGGCGCGCCGTGCCGTCCATGGCTCGACCCAGCCACAGGCCCATGGGAAAGGCCACGGCCATCATCACGAAGCCATTGAGGGCCGACGCCGCCCCCGCCATCTGCGGAAACGGCGCCACGGCGCCGCTTTGCCCCACCGGCTGGTGCACGCCGTGCGCCACCATGAACAGCGCCTGCGGCAGCACCACGGCCCAGGCGCCGTACCAGGGCCGGCCCCAGCCCAGCCAGGCCAGCGCCGCCATCAGCGCGCCGGCCACCAGGCTCATGCCGCCGGCCAGCATCACCGTGCGCCGGATGCCCCAGCGCCCCAGCAGGCGCCGGCAGGCGATGGTGCCGACGATGTACAGCAGCGAGCCGAAGGCCATCAGCCCGCCATAGGCCAGCCGGCTCAGGCCCAGGCCCTCGATCAGCACGAAGGACGAACTGGCCAGAAAGGTGAACAGCGCCGCGAACGAAGCCGACGACAGCACGCAGTAGGCGATGAAGGTGGGGTGCCGCGCGATCTGCGCCCACGAGCGCCACAGCGTGCCCGGCGCCAGCGCCTGCGGGTTGCGCGCCGGCACCGTCTCTTCAAGGCGCAGCCACAGCAGCACCAACGTCGCGATGCCGAACAGCGCCAGCGCCGCCATGGCGGCGCGCCAGTGCACCCAGTCGGTGAGCAGGCCGCCCACCGGCGTGCAGCACACGGCGATCACGCCCAGGCCGGAGAGGCCGCGCGACATCATCCTGGCGCCTTCCAGCGGCGGGTACAGATCCCGCACGATGGCGCGCGCGCCCATCACCGCCGCGCCCATGGCCGCGCCCTGGGCGATGCGCGCGCCGATCAGCATCGGCATGCTCGGCGCCAGCACGCAGGCCAGCGAGGCCAGCACATAGGCGCCCATGCCCGCCAGCAGCACCGGCCGGCGGCCGAAGCGGTCCGACAGCGGCCCCCACACCAGCTGCGAGAAGCCGAACGACAGCAGCAGCGCGGCGAACGTCATCTGCACCTGCGACATGCTGGCGCCCAAGTCCTGCTGCAGCGCCGGCAGGGCGGGCAGGTAGACGTCGGTGGTGACCGGCTGGATGCCCAGCAGCAGGGCCAGCAGCAGCACCACGATCAGCGGCGGCATGGCCGTGGTGCGCGCGGGTGCGGCGGCGGCTGGGAGCGGGGTGGCGGACACGCGCGCGAGCGTAGCAGAAGGCCACCGGCCGGCGCCGGCGACGGTGGTGATGCCGACCTGGTCAGCGCCCGCGCAGGAACAGCCCGTCCAGCTCGCGCAGCGTGAGCTGGCGCCAGGTGGGGCGGCCGTGGTTGCATTGGTCCGACCGCTCGGTGGCTTCCATCTGGCGCAGCAGGGCGTTCATCTCCTCGTGCGTCAGGCGGCGGTTGGCGCGCACCGCGCCGTGGCAGGCCATGGTGGCCAGCAGCTCGTGCTGCGCGCGCTCGACCACCGTGGCGGCCTCGTGCTGGGCCAGCTCGGCCAGCACGCTGCGCGCCAGCTCCACCGCGTCGCCGGCGGCCAGCGGCGCCGGCACGGCGCGCACGGCCAGGGTCCTGGGCGAGAAGGGCGTGATCTCCAGCCCCAGCCGCGCCAGCACCTCGGCGCCGCTTTCGGCGGTGGCCACTTCCTGCGGGGTGGCGGCGAAGGTGGCGGGGATCAAGAGCGGCTGGCTGCTGATCTGCGCGCCGTCGAGCTGCGCTTTGAGCCGCTCGTAGACGATGCGCTCGTGCGCCGCGTGCATGTCGACCAGCACCAGGCCGGCGTGGTTCTCGGCCAGGATGTAGATGCCGTGCAGTTGCGCCACGGCGCGGCCCAGCGGCCAGGCGGGCACCTCGTCCGGCTGATCGGCAGCAGCGGCTGGCCGCGGCGCCGGGGTGGGCGACCACAGGGCGCGCAACTCTTCCACCGCCTGCGCGGGCGATGCGCCTGAGTAAGAAGCGGCCGTTGCCAACGGCATCTGCGCCGGCGGCCTGAACGCCTGGAGGTCGGGCGCCCCCGCATCGTCATCGCGCCAGGTGGGTGGGGGCAGCGGCTCGGGCGCCGCCACGCCACCGGCCAGCGCGGCACGCGGCGCGGCCAGCGCGTTCTCGACCGCGTGGCGCACGGCCTGGTGCACCTCGCGGCTGTCGCGAAAGCGCACCTCGATCTTGGTCGGGTGCACGTTCACGTCCACCCGCGCCGGGTCGATGGCCACATGCAGCACGTACACCGGCTGGCGCTGGCCGTGCAGCACGTCCTCGTAGGCGGCGCGGGCGGCATGGGCGATCACCTTGTCGCGCACGAAGCGGCCGTTGACGTAGGCGAACTGCTGGTCGGCGCGCGCGCGGGCCACGTCGGGCAGGCCGGCACGGCCGCTGACGTGCACCGGCCCGGCGCGGTGATCGACGGCGATCGACTGCGCCAGAAAGTCCTCGCCCAGCACGTCGGCCAGGCGCTGCGCGCGCCCCGCCTCGCCGGGGTGGGCGCGCCACTGCTCGATCAGCTTGCCTTCGTGCCAGATGGCGAAGCTCACGTCGGGTCGCGCCAGCGCATGGCGGCGCACGGCGTCGATGCAGTGCGCCAGCTCGGTGGCGTCGGTCTTCAGGAACTTGCGCCGCGCCGGCACGCTGTAGAACAGCTCCTTGACCTCCACCGTCGTGCCCTGGGCGCGCGCGGCGGGCTTCAGCTCGCCGGTGCGGCCATCCAGCGCGTGGGCATGGTCCTGGCCGCCCGCGCGCGACAGCAGGGTGACTTCGGCGATCGAGTTGATGGCGGCCAGGGCCTCGCCGCGAAAGCCCATGGTGCCCACCGCCTCCAGTTCGGGCAGGCTGGCGATCTTGCTGGTGGCGTGGCGCCTGAGGGCCGTGGCCATCTCGCCGGGCGGGATGCCGGCGCCGTCGTCCTCCACGCTGATCAGCCGCACGCCGCCGGCCAGCAGCCGCACGGTGATCTGCGTGGCGCCGGCGTCGAGCGCGTTGTCGAGCAGCTCGCGCACCACCGAGGCCGGCCGCTCCACCACCTCGCCGGCGGCGATCTGGCTGATCAGCTCGTCGGGCAGTTCGCGGATGGGGCGGCGGGCAGGCGGGTGGGGCATGCGCTGATTCTAGAAAGGACAAGGCGCCGCCAGCGGTGGCTGGCGGCGCCCGGTCGGCTGCGGCACGTGGGCCGGGTCAGGCCGGCGAGGCCTCGTCGGCGCTGATGATGTCGATGCGCGAGCGGCTGCGCAGGCGCTTGTAGGCGACGGTGGCCAGGATCAGCAGGGTGACCACCATGAAGGCGCCGCTCAGCGGCCGCGTGAAGAACACCGTCAGGTCGCCGCGCGACAGCAGCGTGGTGCGGCGGAAGTTCTCCTCCATCATCGGCCCCAGCACGAAGCCCAGCAGCAGCGGCGCCGGCTGAAAGCCCAGCCGCGACAGCATGTAGCCGAAGACGCCCAGCGCCAGCACCATGCCGACGTCGAACAGGTTGTTGTTGGCGCTGTAGACACCGATGGCGATGAGGAACAGCACGGTGGGGAAGATCAGTCGGTAAGGCACCGACAGCATGCGCACCCACACCCCGATCAGCGGGATGTTCAGCACCAGCAGCATCAGGTTGCCGATCCAGAAGCTGATCAGCAGGCCCCAGAACATGGCCGGGTACTCCACCATCAGCTGCGGGCCGGGGGCGATGTTGTGGATCATCAGCGCGCCCAGCATCAGCGCCATCACGGCGTCGCCGGGGATGCCCAGGGTCAGGGTCGGGATGAAGGCCGTGATGGCCGCCGAGCTGTTGGCCGCCTCGGGGCCGGACACGCCTTCCATGGCGCCGTGGCCGAACTTCTCCGGCGTGCGCGAGACCTTTTTCTCGATCGCGTAGGACATGAACGAGGCCATGGTGCCGCCGGCGCCGGGCAGGATGCCCAGCAGCGAGCCGATCGTGGAGCCGCGGCCGATGGCGCCCATGGAGCCGATGATCTCGCCCTTGGCCGGGCGCACCGCGCGGCTGCTCATTTTGGCGATCAGCGTGCCTTCACCCAGCCGGCCGGCGTTGGACAGCACGTCGGCGATGCCGAACAGGCCCATGGCCAGCGCCACGATGGAGATGCCGTCCGTCAACTCGGGCACATCGAAGGAAAAGCGCGCGACGCCCGAGTTGACGTCGGTGCCGACGACGCCGAAGATCAGGCCCAGCACCACCGCGGCAATGCCCTTCAGCGGCGAGCCGCTGGTCAGCGTGGAGGCGGCCAGCAGGCCCATCAGCATCAGCGCGAAGTATTCGGCCGGGCCGAACAAAAAGGCCATGTCCACCAGCAGCGGGCTGAAGAACATCATCAGCACGATGCCCACGCACACGCCCAGGAAGGAGGCGAACATGGCCATGAAGATGGCCGAGCCGCCCTTGCCCTGGCGCGCCAGCGGGTTGCCGTCGACGCACACCACGGCGTGCGAGGCCGTGCCGGGCAGGTTCAGCAGGATGGAGGTGGTGGCGCCGCCGAAGCTGGTGCCGTAATACAGGCCGGCCAGCATCAGCAGCGCGCCGGTCGGGTCCAGCCCGTAGGTCACCGGCAGCAGCATGGAGATGGCGGCCAGCGCGCCAATGCCCGGCAGCACGCCGATGATGTTGCCCAGCAGCACGCCGATGAAGGCGTACATCAGGTTGTGCCAGCTCAGGGCCGTGGAAAAACCCAGCAGAAGGTTGTCCAGCATGGTCGTGCCTCCTTCAACCCCAGCTGAACAGCGGGAACTGCATTTGCATGCCGTAACGGAACACCGCGACGGCGAACACCGTCACCCCGATGGCCAGCAGCAGGCTGGCCTTGAGGGAGTTCTTGGGGTCGCCCTGCGCGGCCACGAAGATCAGCACCAGCGTGGCCGGCACCAACCCGCCCCATTTGCCCAGCACGATGAAGGCCAGCATGCCACCGATGCAGGCGACCCAGGGCCGCACGTGGCTGCGCACCGTCTCCATGAAGTGCCGGCGCCCGTGGTCGGCCACGACTTCGTCGGGCGAATCGGGCGTGAAGGCGATCAACAGGCCCAGCAGGGTCAGGATCACGCCCAGGGCCAGGGGGTAGTAGCCGGGGCCCATCCGGGCCAGGCTGCCGAGCTGGTACTCGGTCGCGCCGACCGTGGTGCCGATGCCGATCAGCACCATCAACCCGGCCGACAGAAATTTCTGTTTGATCATCTTGTCTCTTCCTGTGTAGTCGCCGCACCGGTGCGACGCGGCACACTGGCTGCCGCAGCGCGGGCCGTGTGTGTGGGCAAGTCTAGGAGCGGGCGTTGATCCTGGGTTTAACCAAGGCATGACCATTTGGTCATGTGCCGTCAAGGGTTTACCCGAGGCTGGCGCGGGGGTCGGCGCTGGATGCCGGCACGGGCGATGCTGGGTCCACGCCGGTGCTGGCCGTGCGCAGCGGCAGGCGCAGCCCCACCCGCAAGCCGCCCAGCCCGTCGCTGGCGCCAAACTCGAGCTGGCCGCGGTGCAGGGACACGATGGCCTTCACGCTGGCCAGGCCCAGCCCCAGGCCCTGGTGGCGCAGATCGGGGCGGTAGAAGCGCTCGCCCAGGCGCTGCAGGCGTTCGGCGGGCAGGCCGGGCCCGTCGTCCTCTATCAGCAGCAGGGCCGACTGCATTGCCGCCTCGGCCTGCACGGTCACGCGCACGTGCCCGCGGGCGTACTTCAACGCGTTGTCCAGCAGGTTGGCGCAGGCGTTGGCCAGCAGTTGCGCGTCGCCGTCGATCGGCACGGGCTGGGCCGCCGCCAGGGTGATGGCGAGCTGGCGCTCTTCGGCCAGCGCGTCGTACAGCTCCACCACGTCGGCGGCGATCGGCGTCAGGTCGCAGGGCGCGAAGGCCTGGCGGCGCACGCCGGCTTCCAGCTCGGAGATCTGCAGCAGCTTGCTCAGCAGCGCGTTCAGCCCGTCCAGCTCCAGCTCCAGCCGGTCGATGGCCTCGGCCAGCTCGGCGCGCGTGGCCTCGGGGCGCTGCACCGAACGCACCCGCGCCTGCATGCGCATCAGGGGTGTGCGCAAGTCGTGCGCCAGGGTGTCGGAGACATGCCGCACGCCGGTCATCAGTTGCTCGATGCGGTCCAGCATCTCGTTCACGTCGTGGCCCAGGTGCGCGAACTCGTCGGGCCGCGGCGTGGGCGGCACGCGCCGCGACAGATCACCCGTGCCGATGCGGCGCGCCGTCTCGCGCACCTCGCCCACGCGCAGCTCCAGCTCGTGGCGGAACACGTAGGTGCCCACCAGCAC
>JAEXBL010000155.1 GCA_023394015.1 Pseudomonadota bacterium
GCGCCAGTGGCCGGTGCAAGCCCGGCCACGGCGCTCCCCGCATGGCCTGCTCCGCGGCCGCCTGATTTCCTTATCGTTTTTTGCCGCGGTCGCGCTCATGCCCATCGAACCCCTGCTCGTCGTCGAACTGGCCCTGCTGGGCCTGACCACCGGCTTTCTGGCCGGGCTGCTGGGCATCGGCGGCGGGATGATCATGGTGCCCTTCATCTCGGCCATGCTGACGGGGCGCGGCGTGGCGCCGGGGCTGGCGGTGAAGATGGCCATCGCCACCTCGATGGCGACCATCATCTTCACCTCGGTCAGCAGCGTGCGCGCGCACCACCAGCGCGGCGCGGTGCGCTGGGACATCGTCAAGCGCCTGGCGCCGGGCATCGTGCTGGGCGCGATGCTGGCCAGCCTGGGCGTGTTCGCACTGCTCCAGGGCGCCCTGCTCTACTTCGTGTTCGCCGCCTTCGTGGCGTTCTCGGGCACGCAGATGTTCCTCGACAAGAAGCCGGCGCCCACGCGCCAGCTGCCCGGCACGCCGGGGTTGCTGGGCGCGGGCGGCGTGATCGGCTTTCTGTCGGGCCTGGTGGGCGCCGGCGGCGGCTTCGTCAGCGTGCCCTTCATGACCTGGTGCAACGTCGCCATCCACAACGCGGTGGCTACCAGTGCGGCGCTGGGCTTTCCCATCGCGCTGGCCAACGTGACCGGCTACGTGATCGCCGGCCAGCAGCTGCAGGGGCTGCCGCCCTACGCCTTCGGCTACCTGTGGCTGCCGGCCCTGGTGGTGATCGCCAGCTGCAGCGTGCTGATGGCGCCGCTGGGCGCGCGCGCCGCGCACGCGCTGCCGGTGAAAAAGCTCAAGCGCGCCTTCGCCGTGGTGCTGTTCGTGCTGGCCGGCTACATGCTGATGAAGGGTTTAGGCGCGGCGGCGAGTTGAGCTGATCTACCACCACGCCTGGAGCGCATCACTTCGGTTTCGTGATCAACGGTGAGCGGTGAGGTCGCTGCGCGTCATGCGACCGCAGGACCGGTCATCAAAGGCCGCAAGGCCGAGGTCATGCGCCGCAGGCGCAGTCATTCGTCATCGAGCGACCCGCCACGGCCAAGTCAAGGGACCACGCACCAAGGGGCCTGGTCGTGCACCAGGCCCATGTACAGGCCCCAGCCCGACACGGCGATCAGCGCCAGCCCGGCGATGCGCATGCCCCAGGCGCCGCGCACCTTGCTGCCCAGCCGCAGCAGCAGCCACGGCCCGGCCCACAGCCAGAGGCTGGTGCCCAGCGCGAACACCGCCATCACCAGCGCCCCGCCGGTCACGCTGCCGGCCAGCGCGGCCACCATCAGCGCCGAATACAGCAGGCCGCAGGGCAGCAAGGCCCAGGCCACGCCCAGGCCCAGCGGCGCCACCAGGCCCATCGACTGCGTGGCCGAACGTACCTTGGCCCAGACGCGGCGCGCGCCGGCGTCCAGCCACACCGGCTGCTGCGCCAGCACCACCAGCGTCAGGCCCAGCAGCACCGCCGCCACGTGCACCATGGTCCACACCGGGCGCAGCGCGGCCGACTGCACCGTGAGCCAGCCCAGCCCCTGCATGGTGGCGGCCGCCAACGCGCCCACGGCGCCGTAGCCGATCACGCGGCCGAGCTGGAACAGGGTGATGGCGCGCGTGCTGCGCGGCGCCGCCGCCTGGCCGATGCCGGCGCAGGCGGCGCCGCACATGGCGATGCAGTGCGGCCCGCCCGCCAGCCCCATGACCAGGGCGGTGACCAATAAGGACGATTGCATGGCCCGAGTCTAGACCGCTGGCCCGGGAGCCGCTTTCAGATGATCTTGGAAAAGCGCGCCCGCGTGCGGTCGGCCTGCAGGTACTTGTCGAACACCATGGCCACGCCGCGCACGAAGAACCAGCCCATGGGCGTGACCTGGATGCCGCTGTCCGTCAACTCCACCAGGCCTTGCGCCTGCATCTCGGCCAGCGCCTCCAGCTCCTTGGCGAAGTAGCGCCTGAAGTCGATCAGGTGCCCCAGCTCGATCGACTCGAACAGCACCTCGCCCTGGCACATCAGGGCCATGATGACGGCGCGGCGGAGCAGATCGTCGCGCGACACCGCCAGCCCGCGCGCCACCGGCAGGTGGCCGTGGTCGATCAGGTACTGGTACTCGTCCAGCGTCTTGGCGTTCTGGCTGTAGGTGGCGCCCACCTTGCCGATGGCCGACACGCCTAGGCCGATCAGGTCGCAATCGGGCTGCGTGCTGTAGCCCTGGAAGTTGCGGTGCAGCCGGCCCTGGCGCTTGGCCACCGCCAGCGCGTCGTTGGGCAGCGCGAAGTGGTCCATGCCGATGTAGTCGTAGCCAGCCGCCTCGAACGCTGCCAGCGAGCGCGCCAGCATGGCGACTTTGTTGGGCGCGCCCGGCAGGTCGATGGCGATGATGCGCCGCTGCGGCTTGAAGCGCTCCGGCAGGTGCGCGTAGGCGTACAGCGCGATGCGGTCGGGCCGCAGCTCGGCCACCTGCGCCAGGGTGCGGTCGAAGGATTCGGGCGTCTGCTTCGGCAGGCCGTAGATCAGGTCGGCGTTGATCGACTCGAAGCCGATGCGGCGCGCCGCCTCGACCAGGGCGAATACCTTCTCGGCCGGCTGGATGCGGTGCACGGCCTTTTGCACGAGGGGGTCGAAGTCCTGCACGCCGAAGGACAGGCGGTTGAAACCCAGCTCGGCCAGCGTCTGCAGGCGCCCGGCGTCCACCGTGCGCGGATCGACCTCGATGGAATACTCACCCCCCGGCACCAGGTTGAAGTTGCGCCGCAGCATGGCCATCAGCTCGCGCAACTCGTCGTCGCTGAAGAAGGTGGGCGTGCCGCCGCCCAGGTGCAACTGGCTCACCGTCTGCCCGGCGCCGATGCGCGCCACGTGCAGGTCCACCTCCTTGCTCAGGTAGCGCAGGTAGGGCGCACTGCGGTCGTGGTGCTTGGTGATGATCTTGTTGCAGGCGCAGTAGTAGCACAGCGATTCGCAGAACGGGATGTGCACATACAGCGACAGCGGCAAGGCCATGGCCGCCGGCCCGGTGCGGCGCTGCTCCAGCGCCTGGATGTAGTCGGCCTCGCCAAATGCCTCGACGAAGCGATCCGCCGTCGGGTACGAGGTGTAGCGTGGCCCGGGCACATCGAACTTGGTGAGCAACTCGGTGGTGATGGCTGGCATCGTGGCTTCCTTTGACTTTCCAGCTTCGACTGTCGCCGCGCGCGCCGCCGCGCGCCTTGACGACGATCAAGTTGCCCGACTTGAATCGTCGGGATTTGCCCTGGATCAAGCGCCGCGCAGGGGCGATGGTCGCGTCGCCTAAAATGATGCCTTTCGCGCTAGCTTTGACCCATCTCTTCGTTTAAGCCTTTTGCATGACACCCCAGACCATCCGCGTCGCCTGTTCCACCTGCAACCTGCGCGAGCTGTGCATGCCGATGGGCTTGTCGGACACCGACATGGGGCGCCTGGATGACTTGGTGGCCACGCGCCGCAAGGTCAAGCGCGGCACCTCGCTGTTCTGCAATGGCGACCGCTTCAACGCCCTGTATGCCATCCGCACCGGCTTCTTCAAGACCTGCGTGGCCACCGCCGACGGGCGCGACCAGGTGACCGGCTTTCAGATGGCGGGCGAGATCATCGGCCTGGACGGCATCGTGGCCGACCGCCACAGCTGCGACGCGGTGGCGCTGGAGGACGCGGAAGTCTGCGTCATGCCCTACGATCGCATCGAGGAGCTGTCGCGCGAAGTGCCGGCGCTGCAGACCCACGTGCACAAGATCATGAGCCGCGAGATCGTGCGCGAGCACGGCGTGCTGCTGCTGCTGGGCAGCATGCGTGCCGACGAGCGCCTGGCCGCCTTCCTGCTGAACCTGGTGCAGCGCCTGCATGCGCGCGGCTTCTCGAAGAGCGAGCTGGTGCTGCGCATGACCCGCGAGGAGATCGGCAGCTACCTGGGCCTGAAGCTGGAAACGGTGAGCCGCACCTTCTCGAAGTTCGCCGAGGAAGGCATCGTCGAGGTCAAGCAGCGCCACGTGCGCATCCTGGACACCGACGCCCTGCACGCCATCGTCAACGCGCCGGCCTGCGACTGAGCGCTGGCGGGCCCGCCCGCGGCCTCATTGCAAGGTGTTCTTGAAGCCGGGCGGCAGGGGCAGCGGCATCACGGCGATGCCCTCGTCCAGCAGCTCCTCGGTCTGCTCGCGCGTGGCCTGGCCGCGGATGCCGCGCTCGTCGGCCTCGCCGTAGTGCATCTTGCGCGCCTCTTCGGCAAAGCGCTCGCCCACGTCCTCGGTGCTGGCCATCACGCGCCGCACCATGTGCAGCCAGGCCGCCTGCAGCGCGGCGGGCGGCACGGCGGCGACGGGCGCGGCCTCGGCCGGGTCAGCGGGCCGGGCCTGCGC
>JAEXBL010000190.1 GCA_023394015.1 Pseudomonadota bacterium
GTCAGGTAGTCGGGCTGCCAGCCGCGCGCGGCCAGCGCCTGCACGGCGGCGGCTTCCAGCGCCGGCAGTTGCGCCGGCAGGGCGTGGGCGGCGGCCAGCGCGTCGCGTGCCAGGGCGCGCAGGGCCAGCGACAGCTGCAGCGCCTCGGCACGCTCGGCCTCGCTCAGGTAGGCGTTGCGCGAGGACAGCGCCAGCCCGTCGGCGCTGCGCTCGGTCTCGTGGGCGGCGATCTCGATCGGCAGCGCGAACTGCTGCACCAGGCGGCGGATCACCATCAGCTGCTGGTAGTCCTTCTTGCCGAACACCGCCACGCCCTGCGGCTTGCCGGCGAACACGGCCATGAACAGCTTCATCACCACCGTGGCCACGCCGGTGAAGAAGCCGGGGCGGAACGCGCCCTCCAGCAGGTCGGCCAGCGCCGGGTCGGGCACCACCTTGAAGGTCTGCGGCTCGGGGTACAGCTCGTGCTCGCGCGGGGCGAACAGCACGTCGCAGCCGGCGTCGCGCAGCTTGGCGCAGTCGGCCTCGAAGGTGCGCGGGTAGCTGTCGAAATCCTCGTGCGGCAGAAACTGCAGCCGGTTGACGAAGATGCTGGCCACGGTGGCGTCGCCCAGCGGCCGGGCCTGCGCCACCAGCGCCAGGTGCCCGGCGTGCAGGTTGCCCATGGTGGGCACGAAGGCGGGGCGCTGGGCGTGGCGCAGCACATGGCGCAGCTCGGCGATGGAATGGGTGATGTGCATGGCGTGGGTCGATGGGTGAGGCGGCTTACCAGGCGTGCTGCTGGTCGTCGGGGAAGCTGCCGTCCTTGACGGCGCGCACGTAGGCCTCGATGGCGGCCTTGACGCTGCCGCTGCCGTCCATGAAGTTGCGCTCGAACTTGGGCATCTTGCCGAGGTTGATGCCCAGCATGTCGTGCATCACCAGCACCTGCCCGGCGGTGCCGCGGCCGGCGCCGATGCCGATGGTGGCGCAGTGCGGCAACTCCTGCGTGAGCTGGGCCGACAGGGCCGCCGGCACCATCTCCAGCACCAGCATGGCGGCGCCGGCGTCCTGCAACTCCAGCGCGTGGCGGCGCAGGGTTTGCGCGGCCTCGTCGCCGCGGCCCTGCACGCGGTAGCCGCCCAGCGCGTGCACGGTCTGCGGCGTCAGCCCCAGGTGGGCGCACACGGGAATGCCGCGCTCGACCTGAAAGCGCACCGTGGGCGCCGTCCAGCCGCCGCCCTCGAGCTTGACAATGTGCGCGCCGGCCTGCATCAGCACGGTGGCCGAGCGCAGCGCCTGCTCGGGCGACTCGTGGTAGCTGCCGAAGGGCAGGTCGGCGATCAGCCAGGCCGTGCCCTGCACGCGATGCAGCCCGCGCGAAACGCTTTCGGTGTGGTAGCGCATGGCGTTCAGCGTCACGCCCACGGTGGAGGGCAGGCCCTGGCACACCATGCCCAGCGAGTCGCCCACCAGCAGGCATTCGACCCCTGCCGCGTCGGCCACGGCGGCGAAGGTGGCGTCGTAGGCGGTGAGCATGGTGATCTTCTCGCCCGCGGCGCGCAGCTGCGCCAGCCGCGGCAGGCTGACCGGCTTGCGCTGCGGCAGCGGCGAGGCGGGCGGCAAGGTGCCGTAGGGCGAGCCGGGGGCGGCGGGCGATGGCGCGGTCATGGGCAAGGACTCGGGCGGTGGGAACAAGGCCACCGAGTCTATGCGCAAGGGGCGCGACGCCGATGGCGGATGGTTGGGCGCCCCGTGATCGGCGGCCAGTTCTTGCGGTTAACCTAGGCGTATCCGGCCGGCCGCGCCCGTGCGGGCGGACCAGGGGCCGGGCTGCGGCCCGCAGCGCCCTGAACCGGCTTTCGGCCAATTGCCCACCCTTGTTTTTTTGAAAGGACACCACGCCGTGATCTACCGTGACGCCATCCAAGACAGCGCATTCCTTCAACTGGCGGCCGAGCGCGGGGTGTGCGTCTCGCTGTTCCTGCCCACCTCGCGCGTCACGCAGGACGCGCAGGCCGACCGCACCCGCCTGCGCAACCTGGGCAAGGAGGCCATGGCCCAGGCGGCCACCATTGCCGACAAGCGCGCCGTGCGCGCCATGGAGGCGATGCTGGACGAGCTGGCCGGCGACGACGCGTTCTGGGCCTACCAGGCCAACGGCCTGGGCGTGCTGCTGACGCCCGAGCGCATCCGCAGCTACCGGCTGGCCTACCCGGTGCCGGCGGCGGCCGAGGTGTCCGACCGCTTTCACCTGAAGCCGCTGGTGCCGGCGCTGCGGCCGCAGTCGGCCTATGTGCTGGCGCTGGCGCAAAAGCACGTGAAGCTGCACGAGTTCACCCCCGCGCGCGAGCTGGTCGAGGTGGCGGTGCCCGGCATGCCGTCCGACATCTCGCAGGTGCTGTCGCCGCAGCAGCCGGCCGACCCGGCCGGCGTGCCGCGCCTGCCCGACGACGACGGCCAGCGCAAGGCGGTGCTGACGCAGTTCGTGCGCGCGGTCGAGCGCGCCGTGCGCCCGGTCGTCAGCGCCAGCCACGTGCCGCTGATCCTGGCCGGCACCGAGGAGCTGCGCGCCATCTACCGCTCGCTCAACCACTACGAGCTGCTGGCCGAGCAAAGCCTGGGCGGCAGCATCGACACCGCGCAGGAAGAAGAGCAGCTGCGCCGGGACCTGCAGCCCATCGTGCAGGCGCTGCGCCAGGCCCGGCTGGACCGCTGGGTGGCGCTGTACCGCCAGCGCCAGGGCGAGCAGCGCGCCGTGGCCGACCTGGCCACCATCGCCAAGCTGGCCACGCAGGGGCAGGTCGGCCAGCTGCTGGTCGACATCGAGCAGGTGCAGTACGGCCAGCTCGACGCGGGCGGCGCGCTGATGCTGACGCCCGAGCGCAGCGCCGAGAGCTACGACGTGATCGACGAGGTGATCGTGCGGGTGATGCAGGCCGGCGGCGAGGTGCTGGCTGTGCGCCCCGACGAGCAGGCGCCTGCCGAGCTGCTGCCGCTGGCGGCGGTGCTGCGCTGGGCCTGAGCGTGGCCGGGCACGGCGGGCAGCCCCGCCGCGTCCCGGGCTTCGGGGCGCTTCAGGCCGGCGTGAACGCCAGCCGCACGTAGATCGGCGCGTAGGCCTCGGCCTGGGTGATTTCGACCAGGTTTTCCTTGGCCAGCTCCAGCAGCGCGATCAGGGTCACCACCAGCACCGGCACGCCGCGGGCCGGGTCGAACAGGTCCTCGAACGGGGCGAAGCGGCGGCCCTGCAGCTTCTTCAGCACGATGGACATGTGCTCGCGCACGCTCAGCTCCTCGCGGCTGATCTTGTGGTGCTGCACCAGCCTGGCGCGCTTGAGGATGTCGGCCCAGGCCGCTTGCAGGTCGGCCAGTTCCACGTCGGGAAAGCGGGGTTTCAGCGCCTGCTCGACATACACCTGCGCCTTCAGGAAGTCGCGGCCGAACTGCGGCACCTCGGACAGGCGGGTGGCGGCCAGCTTCATCTGCTCGTATTCGAGCAGGCGGCGTACCAGCTCGGCGCGCGGGTCCTCCGGCTCCTCGCCCTCGGCTGTCTTCTTGGGCGGCAGCAGCATGCGCGACTTGATCTCGATCAGCATCGCCGCCATCAGCAGGTATTCGGCCGCCAGCTCCAGGTTGCGGCTGCGAATCTCGTCGACATAGCTCAGGTACTGGCGCGTCACGTTCGCCATCGGGATGTCGAGGATGTTGAAGTTCTGCTTGCGGATCAGGTACAGCAGCAGGTCCAGCGGGCCCTCGAAGGCCTCCAGGAACACCTCCAGCGCGTCGGGCGGGATGTACAGGTCGGTCGGCAGCTGGAACAGCGGCTCGCCATACAGCCGCGCCACCGCCACGTGGTCCACCACCTCGGGCAGGCTGGCCTGCGCCGGGCCTTCGGCCAGCAGCTGATCGGGGTCGGCAACCGACATGGAGGCTGTTTAAAAATGAGCTGCCGGCGCTTGGCTGGCAAGCGCTGGGGTCTGGTTCTTCATGGACAACGCGGCGCCTGCAGGGCGCCGCAGGCGGCTCAGGCCGGTATCAGTCCTGCGTCGGCGCGGTCTGGTACACGTAGGCCTGCTGCTTGACGCGGCCGGCGCGGAATTCGGCCTGCAGCTCGCGGTCGATGTGCTTGTCCCACAGCAGGGCGCGGCCCTCGCGCTGCTTCTGGTCGAGTTCGGGCTTGGCCTTCTTCAGGTCGTCGAGGAACTGCGTGGCGTCGGAGCGGTAGTGCGGGCGCTGGAAGAAACGGGCGAGCGACATAATCTGGAATCCTTTGTGGGACTGGTCCGACGGCGCCAACACCCGGTGCGGCGTTACAAACCAGTGATCCACTCATTTTACCGGGCACCCGCCATGACGCACCGAATCACCTACTCGTTCGACCGACTGCGCCCCCTGGCCCTGGGCGGCCTGCTGGGCGCCGCCCTGCTGCTGGCCGCCTGCGACCCGCAGGCCATCAGGGAGCTGGAGGAGGGCGTGTCCACCGAGGCCGATGTGGTGCAGCGCTTCGGCCAGCCCGAGCGCGTGTGGCCCGAGCCCGGCGGCGCCAAGACCTACGAGTACAACCGCCAGCCCGCGGGCCTGCGCAACTACATGATCACCATCGGCCCAGACGGTCGCATGAGCGCGCTGCGCCAGGTCCTGACGCCCGAGAACTTCCGCCGCGTGCAGGCCGGCATGGGCGTGGAAGACGTGCGCCGCATGCTCGGCAAGCCCGCCAAGCAGGTGCCGTACCAGCTGCAAAACCAGATCGTCTGGACCTGGAAGTTCCTGGAGCCGCCGAGCGAGACCAAGGCCTTCAACGTCGTCTTCAGCCCGGACTACCGCGTGGTGCGCACCGAGATCGGGCCGGATCCGGACGGGCCGGACATGGTGGGCGGCGGGCGATGACAGGAGGTTCAGCGTTGGGCGTTTGGCGTTGGGCGTGAATACCGGAATCTTCCAGCGCCGCGCCTCCAACCCGCTCAACGCTCAACGCTCAACCTCCCCCAGCCCGGCCACGGCGGCGTCGATGGCGCGGGCCACGTCGGGTTGCAGGTCGTCCAGCGACAGCTCCTGCCACTGCGCGATCAGGCCGGTGCGGCGGGCAATGTCGCGCGGCTGGCCCATCAGGCCCGCGACGACGAGGCGCACGCCCCGCTTGCGGCAGCTGTGGATCAGGCTTTCCAGTGCCTCGGCGCCGGTCGAATCGACGTAGATCACGTTCTTCAGGTCCAGCACCAGGGTGTGCGGCGGCAGGTGGTCTTCCAGCTCTTCGACCAGCTTGGTGGCGCCGAAGAACAGCGCGCCGTACAGGCGCCAGGCCTGTATCCGGTCCTCTCGCCCAGCCAGTTCGGCATGGTCGCTGGCCGTCAGGCGCTCGGCGCGCGACAGGCTGGAGATGCGGTAGATGAAGGTCACGCAGGCGGCCACGATGCCGAACTCCACCGCCACCGTCAGGTCGAAGATCACCGTCAGCAGGAACACCGCCACCAGCGTCACGCGGTAGGTCATGCGGTAGTGCTTCAGGCGCGCGAACTCGCGCCACTCGCCCATGTTCCAGGCCACGTGCATCAGGATCGCCGCCAGGCAGGCCAGCGGGATCGAGCCGGCCAGCGGCGCCGCCACCAGAATCACCAGCAGCAGCGCCAGCGCGTGCACCATGCCGGCGACGGGGCTGGTGGCGCCGCTTTTCACGTTGGTCATGGTGCGGGCGATGGTGCCGGTGGCCGGCATGCCGCCGAAGAAGGGCGTGACGAAGTTGGCCGCGCCCTGCGCCATCAACTCCTGGTTGGGGTCATGCCGGTCGCCGATCACGCCGTCGGCCACGCGCGCGCACAGCAGCGACTCGATGGCGCCCAGCAGCGCCAGGGTAATGGTGGGCATCAGCAGAAAGCGCGCCGTCTCCCAGCTGAAGTCGGGCAGCGTGAAGGCCGGCAGCGCCGCCGGAATACCGCCGAACTTGCTGCCGATGGTTTCCACCGGCAAGTTGAACAGCCCGACCACCGTGGTGGCGATGAGCAGCGCCACGATCGAGCCCGGCACCGTGCCCAGCTTGCCCGAGAACTGCACCCGCGGCCCCAGCGCCGGCATCCAGCGCTGCCAGCCCAGCACGATCAGCAGCGAAGCCACCGCCACGCCCACCGCCCAGGGGTTGACGGTGTGCAGGTGGCTGTAGAGCGCGCCGAGGATGCCGAAGAAGTCGCCCGGCATCTTGGGGATGGACAGCCCCAGGAAATCCTTCACCTGCGACAGCCCGATCAGCACCGCGATGCCGTTGGTGAAGCCGATGATCACCGCGATGGGAATGAAGCGCACCAGCGTGCCGAGCTTGAACAGTCCCATCAGGAACAGCAGCACGCCCGACATGGCGGTGGCGATGATCAGGTTGCCCACGCCGTAGCGCTCGACGATGCCGTAGACGATGACGATGAAGGCGCCCGCCGGCCCGCCGATCTGCACCCGGCTGCCGCCCAGCGCCGAGATCAGAAAGCCGGCGATGATGGCGGTGAACAGCCCCGCCTCGGGCTTCAGCCCCGAGGCGATGGCGAACGCCATCGCCAGCGGCAGCGCCACCACCGCCACCGTCAGCCCGGCGGCGAAGTCCTTGGCGAAGCGCGCCTGGTCGTAGCCCTGCAGGGCATCGAACAGGCGGGGGCGGAAGCGGGCGATGGGCAGGGGCATGTCAGTTATCCGTGGCGCTGCATGCCACCCACAGCGCGTGAAGCACATGACGAATGACCGCGCGCTGGCGAGCGCATCACCAATGACCAAAAGCCATCGTCAGGCGCGGCGCCTTGGTCATTGGCCATGCCACGAAAGCGCCAGCCATTGAGCGAAGCGAAGTCATGCCTCATGTCACGTCCAGGGGCTGAGGGTGGGCACCGCACGGCGGCCGTGGCGGCGGTAGATCTGGAAGTCACGGTCCAGCGTGAACACCTTGCAAGGCTCGTGCAACTCGGAAAGGCGCAGCAGGCAGGCGTCGGCCAGCGAGGCCGGCACGTTGTCGTAGCGCTCGAACAGGGCGCGCACCGAGGCGATCTGCGGCGCCAGGGCAAAGTCCAGCCGCACCACGCCACGCTCGATCATCTTCAGCGGCGCGGCCGGATCGAAGCCGTTGCGTGCCAGCAGAAAGCAGGTTTCGGCCATCACGGCCTCGCAGCTCAGCACCGGCTGGCTCAATGCCGCCCATTGCGCGCGGCTCCAGTCGTGCTGCGCATCGTCCTGGCACAGCAGCGCCACCCAGGGGCCGGTGTCGAGCAGCACCTGCATGGAGCGGTCAAGGCTGGCCGAAGCCGGCCAGATGCGCCGGGTTGGTCGACAAATCTGCCGGACCGCCGGCAAAGCAGCCCACCAGATCGGGCACGGCATCGAGCAGGCTGGCCTGCCCGGCATCGGATTGCTGCGCCTGCACGTAGGCCTGCAGCGCGCGCCGCACCAGCTCCGAGCGCGACTGGTGGCTGCGCGCCGCCAACTCGTCCACGGCCTGCGTCAGCTCGGCGGGCAGCTTCACGGTGAGCGTGTTCATGGCCCGGATATTACCGCCGGGCAGAGGGTATTACAAGTGCGGCAGCGCCCCGTCAGCGCACCCGCATCCCCGGCTGCGCGCCGGGGGTGGGCTCCAGCACGTAAATGCCGGGGTGGGCCTTTTCGTCGCCGTGGCTGGCGGCCAGCACCATGCCTTCGCTGACGCCGAACTTCATCTTGCGCGGCGCCAGGTTGGCGACCAGCACGGTGAGCTTGCCCTTGAGCTGCTCGGGTTGGTAGCTGCTGGCGATGCCGCTGAAGACGTTGCGCAGCTTGGGCTGGCCGTCGGCGTCGGTCTCGCCGGCGTCCAGCGTCAGGCGCAGCAGCTTGGTCGAGCCTTCGACGGCGGCGCAGTCGACGATCTTGGCGATGCGCAGATCAACCTTGAGAAAGTCGTCGGTGCCGATGGTGGGCGCCAGCGGCTCGCCACCGGGGGCGAGCGCGGTGCTGCCGGCTTCGGTGGGCATGGCTACCAATGCCTGCGGGGCGGGTGCTGGCGGCTCAAACAAGGCGTCCAGCTGCTTGGCGTCGACGCGCTGCATCAGGTGCTTGTAGCTGCCAATCTGCGCGCCTTCGCCGAGCGGTTTGAGCGCGTCGTCGAAGCGCTCCGGCGGCACCATGAGGAAGAACGCCACCTCGGCCGCCAGCTGGGGTAGCACCGGCTTGAGGTAGATGGTGAGGATGCGGAAGGCCTCGATGCAGGTGCTGCACACGTCGTGCAGGCGACCTTCCATGCCGTCCTGCTTGGCCAGCTCCCAGGGCTTGTTCTGGTCGACATAGGCGTTCACTCGGTCGCACAGCGCCATCACCTCGCGCACCACGCGGGCGGTGTCGCGCTGCTCGTAGTGCTGGGTGATGTGGGGCAGGGCGTCGCGCAAGAAGGTCAGCAACTGGTCGCCGTCGGGCGACACCGCGCCCAGGCGGCCGCCGAAGCGCTTGGCGATGAAGCCGGCGGCGCGGCTGGCGATGTTGATGTACTTGCCCACCAGGTCGGCATTCACCCGGGCCATGAAGTCGTCGGCGTTGAAGTCGATGTCCTCGTTGCGGCCCGACAGCTTGGCGGCCAGGTAGTAGCGCAGCCATTCGGCGTTCATGCCGAGCTTGAGGTACTTGAGCGGGTCCAGGCCGGTGCCGCGGCTCTTGCTCATCTTCTCGCCGTTGTTGACGGTGAGAAAGCCGTGCACGAACACGCCGTCGGGCACCTTGCGGCCACTGAACTTCAGCATCGCCGGCCAGAAAAGGGTGTGAAAGGTGATGATGTCCTTGCCGATGAAGTGGTATTGCTCCAGATCGGGCTGGGCCATGTAGGCGTCGTAGCTCTCGCCGCGCTTTTCCAGCAGGTTCTTCAGGCTGGCCAGGTAGCCGATGGGCGCGTCGAGCCAGACGTAGAAGTACTTGCCCGGCGCGTCGGGGATCTCGATGCCGAAGTAGGGCGCGTCGCGGCTGATGTCCCAGTCGCCCATCTTGGGCTGGCCGTCCTCGCCGGGGGCGATCCATTCGGTGATCTTGTTCAGCACCTCGGGCTGCACGGTGCCGCTGGTGGTCCATTCGCGCAAAAAGTCGATGCAGCGCGGATCGGACAGCCTGAAGAAGAAGTGCTCGCTGCTTTTCAGCTCGGGCTTGGCGCCGCTGAGGGCCGAATACGGTTCGATCAGCTCGGTGGGCGCGTAGACGGCGCCGCAGACCTCGCAGTTGTCGCCGTACTGGTCCTTGGCGTGGCAGTTGGGGCACTCGCCCTTGATGAAGCGGTCGGGCAGGAACATGCCCTTTTCGGGGTCGAAGAACTGCTCGATGGTGCGCGTCTCGATCAGGCCGTTGGCCTTCAGGTCCTTGTAGATGGCCTGCGAGATGGTGGTGTTCTCGGGGCTGTGCGTGCTGTGCCAGTTGTCGAAACTGATCAGGAACCCGTCCAGGTACTGCTGGCGGCCGGCGGCGATGGCGGCCACGAACTGCTCGGGCGTCTGGCCGGCCTTCTCGGCGGCGATCATGATCGGCGCGCCGTGCGCGTCGTCGGCGCCGACGAAGTTCACCGCATGGCCCTGCATGCGCTGGTAGCGCACCCAGATGTCGGCCTGGATGTACTCCATGATGTGGCCGATGTGGAAGGTGCCGTTGGCGTACGGCAGGGCGGTGGTGACGAAGATCTGGCGGGGGGCGGACATGCGTGCAATGGTCAGGCAGGGAACCCACCATTCTAGGCAGTGCGGCCCGCGTCAGCCGGTGTCGCCCCCGGGGTCGCGCCAGCCGAAGAAGCGGCAGATGGCCGTGCGCTGCGCCAGCGCGTCGGCGCGGCCCAGGCGCATCAGCGCGCGCGTGTAACCGGCCTCGAACAGCAGGTAGCTGGCCAGCGCGGCGTTGCGCGCGTCGTGGGCGCCGTCGCGCACGCCCAGCATGCCCAGCAGCGCCCGCACCGCCTGCGGCAGCGCGTGCAGGTGGTCGCTGGCGATCGCGTCCAGCCGCCGCGAGGGCGTGATGGCCAGCAGCTCGATGTGGCGCAGCGTCGTCTGGCTGCGCCGGGCGGCCGGCACCAGCGACAGCGTGTGGTTGACGCGCTGCAGCCGCTCCATGTCGGTCGCCAGCGTGTCGAGAAAGATGGCCGACAGCGCATGCCCGGCCACCTGGGCCAGCGAGGGATAGGCGCTGGGGCCCGCTCCGGCGTCGGGCGGCGGCTGGTGGGCGCGGCCGGCGCCGACCACCAGCACGCGCTCGGCGCCCAGGTGGATCACCGGCGCAATGGGCGCCATCTGGCGCATCGAGCCATCGCCGTAATAGGCGGTGCGGCCGTCCACCGTCAGGCGCGTGGCCGGAAAGAGGAAGGGGATGGCGGCCGAGGCCATCAGGTGCTCGACGCCGATGCGTGCCCGCACGGCGCGCCGCTGCGCGCGCGCCCAGTCGGTCATGTCCTCGACGGCCTCGTAGAAGCTCACGTGCTCGCCGCTGGCGTAGCTGGAGGCGGTGACGGCGAAGCCACTCAGGTGGCCCTGCGCCAGCAGCAGCGGCAGGCGCTCGAACGGCAGCTGGGCCTGCAGCATCTGGCGCAGGGGCTGGTTGTCGAGCAGCGAATGGGGCTGCAGCCGCGCCCAGCGCGCCAGCGCCCAGCCCATCGACACCAGGCTGAGCCAGCGGGCGCCGGCGCGCGCCGCGTCCAGCGCCTCGGCGCGGTACACCTGCGTGGCGTGAAAGCCGCGCCAGATGCGCGCCAGCCGGGCCACGGCGTGGCCGAAGCGGTCCGCCCCGGTGGCCAGGGCCGCCGCATTCATCGCGCCGGCCGAGGTGCCGACGATGATGTCGAACGGCGAGCCGCGCTGGTCCGGGTGGCTGTGGCGCCGCATCGCCGCCAGCGCCTGCAGCACGCCCACCTGGTAGGCGGCACGGGCGCCGCCGCCCGTCAGCAGCAGCGCGGTGCCGGGGCGGGCGGGCGAAGCGGCGCGAGGCGTATTCATCGGTGCAGGATGAGGTCTTGCCGGCCCGCCCAGGCAGCCCCGGGGGCGGCGCGACTAGACTACCGGCTCCACGGGAAGAGCGCAAATGAGCATTCAGGAACAAGACGTATTGCAGGCCATCGCGGCCGTCATCGACCCCAACACCGGGCAGGACTTCGTGTCCACCAAGCAGCTGAAGAACCTGCAGGTGAGCGGCGGCGACGTGTCCTTCGACGTCGAGCTGGGCTACCCCGCCAAGAGCCAGATTCCGGCGCTGCGCCAGGCGCTGATCGCCGCCGTGCGCGGCGTGCCGGGCGTGGCCAACGTGTCGGCCAACGTGACCACCAAGGTGATCGCCCACGCCGTGCAGCGCGGCGTGCAGCTGATGCCGAACGTGAAGAACATCATCGCCGTGGCCTCGGGCAAGGGGGGCGTGGGCAAGAGCACCACCGCCGTCAACCTGGCGCTGGCCCTGGCCGCCGAGGGCGCCAGCGTGGGCCTGCTGGACGCCGACATCTACGGCCCCAGCATGCCGATCATGATGGGCATCGGCGGCAAGCCCGAAAGCCTGGACGGCCAAAGCATGGAGCCGCTGCAGAACCACGGCGTGCAGGTCAGCTCGATCGGCTTTCTGGTGGACCCGGACGAGGCCATGATCTGGCGCGGCCCCATGGCCAGCCAGGCGCTGGACCAGCTGCTGCGCCAGACCAACTGGAAGGACCTGGATTACCTGCTGGTCGACATGCCGCCCGGCACCGGCGACATCCAGCTGTCGCTGTCGCAACGCGTGCCGCTGACCGGCGCGGTGATCGTCACCACGCCACAGGACATCGCCCTGGCCGACGCGCGCAAGGGCGTGGCCATGTTCGAGAAGGTGGGCGTGCCCATCCTGGGCCTGGTGGAGAACATGGCGGTGCACGTGTGCAGCAACTGCGGGCACGTTGAGCACATCTTCGGCGCCGAGGGCGGCAAGCGCTACGCGGCCGAGAAAGGCATCGACTACCTGGGCGCGTTGCCGCTGTCGCGCACCATCCGCGAGCAGGCCGATTCGGGCACCCCCAGCGTGGTGGCCGAGCCCGACGGCCAGGCCGCCGCGCACTACAAGGCGATTGCGCGGCAGGTGGCGCTGAAGGTGGCCGCCAAGGCCAAGGACTTTTCCAGCAAGTTCCCGACCATCACGGTGTCGCGCGATACCTGAGCCGGGGTCGCCTGCTGCCGTCGGGTTACACCAAACGGGTGATTGCCCGCCGCTGCCCGCCGGCGTAAGGTGCCCCCACAGGGAGCACCGACATGAACCGATTCGACATCGACCGGCTGGCAGAGTGGGCCGGCCTGCAGGGCGGCGACTGGACGCCGCTGCTCAGCACGCTGATCGCCCTGGTGGCGCTGATGGGGCTGTGGCACGTGCTGCGGCGCACGGCCGACCAGCGCGCGGCGCGCGACTACGACGCCAGCGCCGACTGGTTCTGGCAGACCGCGCCCATCACCGAGGAGCAGGTGCAACTGCTGCACTACCTGCAGCGCGCCTTTCCGGACGGCGCGGTGCTGTATCGCCCGCGCCTGGCACGCTTTCTGATGGTGCGCAAGAGCCGCCACCGCCTGAACGCCCAGCAGCGTCTGGCCGCCGGCCAGGTGGATTTTCTGGTCTGCGCCGACGACGGCAAGCCGCTGTTCGCGTTCGAGGTGGATGCGTTCAAGGCCAAGGGCGATGCGGGCCTGGCGCGCAGCGCGGCCGAGAAGAACCAGATGCTGAAAACCGCCGGCATCCGCCTGATCCGCCTGAAGGGCGCGCTGGCGCAGTGGCCACCGCCCGAGGTGCTGCGCCTGCGCCTGCTGGCGGCGCAGCGCACGCCGCCGCCGGCGGCCGAGGCGCGGCCCTCGGGCTTTGCGCCGTCGAGCTTTGGCCACACCGACTTCGTGCCCTCGCGCAGCGCCGATTCGGGCGTGATGGGCCTGAGCGGGCTGATGGGCCTGGCGCCGGCCGACGACCCCTGGGCCAGCGTGCGCAAGCGTTGAGGCGGCGGCGGCTCCGCCCGCCTCAGCCCGCGGCGCGCTCGCGCAGCCTGAAGCGCTGGATCTTGCCGGTGGCGGTCTTGGGCAGTTCGTCGATGAACTCGATCAGGCGCGGGTACTTGTAGGGCGCCAGGCGGTCCTTCACGAAGGCCTGCAGTTCGTCCGCGCTGGCGCTTTCGCCGGACTTCAGCACCACGAAGGCCTTGGTCTTGGTCAGGCCGTCGGCATCCGCCACGCCGACCACGGCGGCCTCCAGCACGGCCGGGTGCTGCACCAGCGTGGCCTCGACCTCGAAGGGGCTGACGTAGATGCCGCTCACCTTCAGCATGTCGTCGCTGCGGCCGCCGTAGGTGTAGCTGCCGTCGTCGGCGTTGCGCACGTACTTGTCGCCGCTCTTGGTCCAGCCGCCCTGGAAGGTCTCGCGCGTCTTGGCGCGGTTGCCCCAGTACATCATGGCGGCGCTGGGGCCGGCGATGTAGAGGTCGCCCGGCTCGCCGTCGGGCACGGGGCCGCCGTCGTCGCCGCGCAGCTCGACCTGGTAGCCCGGCACCGGCCAGCCGGTGCTGCCGTAGCGCACCCGGTCGGGGCGGTTGGACAGGAAGATGTGCAGCATCTCGGTGGAGCCGATGCCATCGACGATATCGACGCCGAAATGCGCCTTGAAGCGCTCGCCGATCTCGGCGGGCAGCGCCTCACCGGCCGACGACACCAGGCGCATCGCCACGTCTTCG
>JAEXBL010000222.1 GCA_023394015.1 Pseudomonadota bacterium
GGGCCGTTGGGTGGACCAGCGCGGGCCGCGCGGCGTGCTGGGGCCGCTGGCGGCGCTGCACGTGCTGGCCATGCTGGCGCTGGTGGGCACGGTGATCGGCCGGCTGGCCCTGCCCTGGGTGCTGCTGGCGGCCTTTGGCGCCGGGCTGTCGTTTCCACCGGTGGCGATGGTGCTGCGCGCCGCCTTCCGCAAGGCCGATCTGCCGGCCTCGGTGCGGCAGTCGGCCTTCGCGGTCGATTCGGTGGTGACGGAGATCTGCTTCATCCTGGGGCCGATGCTGGTGGGCTTTGCGATCCTGGCCGGCTCGGCGGCGTACGGCGTGCTGCTGGCGGCGGCCTGCGTGGCGCTGGGCGTGGCGGGGTTCGTGCGCGCCGGCGCGCTGGAGCGCTGGGGCCAGGTCGAACAAGGGGCCGAGCGCCACTGGCTCGGCCCGTTGCGCACCGACGCGGTGCGGCGCTGCCTGCTGCTGGGCCTGCTCAGCGCGACCGGCATCGGCTTGAGCGAAATGGCCATCCCCGCCTTTGCCACCGCGCGGGGCATGCCGGGCCACGTGGGCTGGTTCTACGCGGCGATGAGCGTGCCCTCGGCCTTGGCCGGGCTGTACTACGGCACGCGGCGCTGGAGCTGGCCGCTGAACCGGCAGATTCTGCTGACGATGGCCTGGCTGGCGCTGGGCTGCCTGGCCATGGCGCTGGCTCCCTCCACCGGCTGGTTCGTGCTGGCCTGCTCGGCCACGGGGCTGGCCTTCGGTCCGATGATCACCGCGTTGTCCCTGCAGCTGGGCGCCCTGACCCCGCGCGAATACGTCACCGAGGCCTTCACCTGGAGCATGACGGTGCTGATGATTGGCCTGGGCCTCGGCTTCTGGGCCGGCGGCGCGCTGGTGGAGCGCTGGGGCTTTCCCGCCACGCTGTGGGGCGCTGCCCTGATGATGGCGCTGGCGGCGCTGTGGTGCCGCTGGGTGCCCGAGGTGATGGAGCATTGAAGCTGCCGTCGGCGCTTGGTGGACAAGCGCCGAAAGCTCCTATTTCAGGAGCATTCCAGGATTGCCTGGCGTCGTTTCACGGCGCCGCCAGCCGATAGCGCATCAGCCGCTCGGCCAGCGTGCCGGTGTGCAACTCGAACAGGTGGTTGTCGAAGTCGTGGAAGTACAGCGACAAGCCCTCGCCCGCCACGCGCGGGCGCGGCGGCCGAATGTCGACGCCGATGGCCTTCAGGCGCGCTTCGTAGACGGGCAGCTCGGCCTCGGTGACGACGAAGGCCACGTGGCGGTAGCTGCGCTCGGCCGGCGGCTGGCCCTGCATGGCCACCAGCCACAGGCCGTTCAGGTCGAAGAACTTCTCGCGCGCCAGCGAGAAGTGGCGCCCGGCGCTGTCGTACACCTCGGTGGCGCCCAGGCCGCCACAGAAAAAGCGCGCGGCGCGGTCCAGATCGCGCACGATGAAGGTGAGGTGGCTGATGGACGCAATGGGCATGGCGGCGGCCGGCGTTCAGATTTCGTCGTCGCGGTAGCCGGATTCGCGCTGGTGGCGGATGCGCAGCACGCGCACGGCCTGCAGGCTGGGCACATAGCGGTACAGGGCCAGGTAGCCGCTTTTGCCGCGGTGCAGGATCAGCTCGCGCAACCCTTCGTCCACCGGGCGGCCGATGCCGGGTTGGCGCAGCAGCACGTCCAGACCGTCCATCACGAAATCCAGCAGCGCCGTGGCGCCGGGATCGCCCGCGTCCAGTAAGAAGCGCTCCAGCCGCTCCAGATCCTGCAGCGCCTCGGCGGCGAGGTGAAGGGCCAACTCGGGCACGATGGCGCGTGCGGCCTCAGCGCGGAACGGGCTTGAGCGCCGGACGCGGCGGGTTGTCGCCGCGGCGGCGGGCCGCAAAATAGGCTTTCACATCGTCCCACGCGTGGCCGCCCTCTTGCAGCATGCGCGCCTCTGCCCGCAAGGCGTCTTGCACGAACTGCTCGCGCAGTTGCCGGCGCTCGGCCTCCTGCTGCAGCACGCGCACCATGTAGGCGTGCGGGCTCAGGCCGTCGGCGCGGGCGGCGGCATCGATCTGTTGCTTGACGTGCGCGGGCAGCTTCAGGCTGGTAGGCACGGGCTTGTCGGCGGCTTGCATGACGGTGCTCCGGCTTGGGTAGTCAAGCTTGACTACCTGGCAGCCAAGTCTAGCAGCAGCGCATGCCCCTCGTCCCATTCGCCCAGGCCGGAATCGGCGTTGATGTGGCCTTTCGCGCCCAGGCTGACGAAGTCGCTGCCCCAGTCGATGGCCAGGCGGCTGGCGGACTCGAGGCTGCCAAAGGGATCGTCGCTGCTGGCCACCACGATGCTGCGAAACGGCAGGCGCTGGCGTGCGGGCGGTGCCCAGCCGGGCATCTGCTGGCGGTTGTCGGCGCGCTCGATGGCGGGTGGCGCCACCAGCAGCGCGCCGGCCACGCGGCCGGCATGGTGCGAATGCGCAGCCCACCAGGCAGCGAGCAGGCAGCCCAGGCTGTGCGCAGCCAGCAGCACCGGGCCGGGGTTGGCGGTGACCACCTCCTCCAGCCGCGCCGTCCAGTCGCCACGCAGCGGACGCTGCCAGTCGTGCTGCGCCACGCGCTGGTAGCCGTGGCGTGCTTCCCAGCGGCTTTGCCAGTGGCCGGGGCCACTGCCCTGCCAACCGGGCAGGATGAGGACGCGGGGCAAAGGCACGATCGCTATGAACTCAATAGCATCCAGCGCCTGCCTGTCAGGCGCCAAAGGCTGATCTGGCGCTGAACATCAGCCCCGCAGGCCACGCTCGACCATCTCCTCGGCAAAGGCCAGAAAGGCCTTGCTGCCCTTGGCCGAGGGGTCGAACACCACGCCCGGCAGGCCGTAGCTGGGCGCTTCGGCCAGGCGCACGTTGCGCGGGATGATGGTGTCGAACACCTTGTTGCCGTAGTGGCTCTTGAGCTGCTCGCTCACCTGCTGCTGCAGCGTGATGCGCGGATCGAACATCACCCGCAGCAGACCGATCAGACGCAGGTCGCGGTTCAGGTTGGCGTGCACCTGCTTGATGGTGTTGGTCAGGTCGGCCAGGCCTTCCAGCGCAAAATATTCGCACTGCATCGGCACGATCACGCCCTGCGCGGCGCACAGGCCGTTGAGCGTGAGCATGCTCAAGCTGGGGGGGCAGTCGATGAGGATGAAGTCGTAGTCGGCATCGACCTTGGCCAGCGCCTCCTTCAGGCGGCGCTCGCGGCGCTCCTCGCCCACCAGCTCGACCTCGGCGCCCGCCAGCTCGCGGTTGGCGCCCAGCACGGCGTAGCCGGCGCCGGCCTCCTTCAGCCGCTCGGGCACCGTGGCGGCCTCGGCCACGCTGGCGGATTCGAGCAGCACGTCGTACACGCTCAGCTCCATCGCCCGCTTGTCCACGCCCGAGCCCATGGTGGCGTTGCCCTGCGGGTCCAGATCGACCAGCAGCACGCGCTGGCCGATCTTGGCCAGCCCGGCGGCCAGGTTGACGGTGGTGGTGGTCTTGCCAACGCCACCCTTCTGGTTGGCAATGCAGAAGATATGCGCCATGTCTTCCCAGGTTATGTGTGGACCGCCCGCCCCTGCGCCGCACTCGACAGAATCGCCAGATTGCCCGCACCGGGAATGGCCAAAAACAGCCAAGTGGCGGCGACGAAGGCGAGAGAATCGGTGATGACGGGTATGCCGGTGGACGCGATCAAGGGCTTGAGTTTACGTGACCGGGATGACGCGCCCAACCAGGCCCGCCCCGCACCGGCACGCGGCA
>JAEXBL010000229.1 GCA_023394015.1 Pseudomonadota bacterium
CCCCCCGGCATACCTGGCCGTACTTCATGTCGGGCGGGGCGATCGACAGCAGGTAGAAGATCGCCGAGGCCATGGGCGGCGTCAGGTAGCTGGTCTGGATCACGATGATCACCAGCGTGCCGAACCAGATCGGGTCCACGCCCGCGGCCGTCAGCACCGGCAGGAACAGCGGCACGCAGATCAGCACGTTGGCGGTCCAGTCCAGCACGAAGCCCAGCAGGAACACGATGACCAGGAACAGCACCAGCGTGCCGTTCACGCCCAGGCCCAGGTCCGCGGTCAGGCCCTGGATCAGGCGCGAGCCGCCGTTGGCCGCGAAGATGCCGGTGAACATGATGCCGCCGGCCACGATCAGCAGGATCATGGCCGAGATCCGCACCGTGATCGCCAGCGACTCGCGCAGCATCGGAATGCTGAACTGGCCGTAGCAGATGCACAGGACCAGGGCGCCGATCGCGCCGACGGCGGCGGCCTCGGTCGGCGAGGCGATGCCGGCCATCAGCGAGCCCAGCACCGCGAAGATCAGCAGCATCGTGGGCACCAGCCCGCTCAGCGTGATGCGCAGCTTGTCGGCCAGCGGCAGGCGCATGTCCTCGGCGGCGGCGGGCGGGCCTTTCTTCGGATTGAGCACGCACACGCCGATGATGTAAAGGATGAACAGGCCCACCATGATGAGGCCGGGAAACAGCATGGCCGCGAACAGTTCGCCCACCGAGATCTGGGCCAGCGAGGCGTACACCACGGCCACCACCGAGGGCGGAATCATGGTGCCCAGCGAGCCGCCGGCGCAGATCGTGCCGGCGATCAGCGAGTTGTCATAGCGAAAGCGCTGCATCGCCGGAATCGCCATCAGGCCCACCATGACCTCGACCGCGCCGACCACGCCGGCCGCGGCCGCGAAGGTCGCGCCCATGGCGATGGTGGCCACGGCCAGGCCGCCGGGCAGGCGTCCCAGCCACAGCTGCATGGTGCGGAACAGGCGCGCGGCGATCCCCGAGCGTTCCAGGATCGCGCCCATCAGCACGAACATCGGAATCGCCGACAGGACGTAGTTGGTGGCGGCGGAATACAGCCCGCCGTAGAGCTGGTTGAAAACGTTTCCGCCAAAGGCGAACCAGCCGCCGATGATGGCGGGAATGATCAGCGCGAGGGAAACCGGGATGCCCAGGAAAATCAGCAGGAACATCCCGGGGAACATCAGGGCGGCGACAGTCGGATTCATCAATGTTCCTTCGTGGCCGATGCGCGCTGGCCCGCGAAGGCGCGCAGGCCTTCGGCCGCGAGTTGCAGGGTCATCGCGATCAGGCCGATCGCGATCAGCAGATAGAAAGGCCACATCAACGGCGCCCAGGGGCTGACCGTCTCGACCTCCTGGCGCACCCAGGCGCGCCAGGAGTGCGACAGCGCGATCCAGGACAGCACGCCGAAAAACGGCGCCAGGATCAGCAGGTAGGCGACGCCCTGGACCGCGTCGTTGACGCGCGCCGGCAGGCGGTTGCGCAGCACGTCGATGCGGATGTGGCCGTCTTCGCGCAGCACATAGGCCATGCCCAGCAGGAATACCGCGCCGTTGCTCATATAGGCGATGTCGAACGCCCACGCGGTGGGCGCGTCGAACACATAGCGCGCGAAGACTTCGTAAACCATCGCCAGGGTCAGCACCGCCGCCGCCAGGCTGGCCAGCAGGGACGCGAACCGGGATACGCCATTGGCGAACCGGGCCAGGACATCGAGCATGATCGCCTTCCTCGCCGTGCGTCAGTTGCGGACCAGATAGCCGCTCTCGGCCTTCCAGCGCTCGTGATAGGCCTGGTAGTCGGCCAGCACCTCGGCCATCTCAGGCTTGCCGGCGGCCTTGCGGGCGTCGGCCGTCTTGCGCATCCAGTCGTTGCCGGCGTCGGACAGCTGCTTCACGAATTCGGGGGCCAGCGTGATGATCTCGTTGCGGCCGCTGCGGTATTTCGCCATGGCCTTCATGTCGGCGTCGTAGAAGTAGTCCAGGCTCTGCTGCGTGGTGAGTTCGGCGGCCGCCTCGATCAGCGGCTTGAGGTCGGCCGGCACCTTGTCCCAGGTTTCCTTCTTCACCACCACTTCCCACATGAAAGTGGGCTGGTGCACGCCCGGCACCACGATGTACTTGGCGGCCTGGTGAAAGCCCTCGGGCATGTTGGCCGACGGCGGCGCCCACTCCACGGCGTCCACGCCCTTGCGCTGCAGCAGCGTATAGGTCTCGCCCGGCGGCACCACGGTCGGCACCGCGCCGAAGTAGTCGCGCATCACTTCGGCCCAGGGGCCGGAGGTGCGGTACTTCAGGTTCTTCAGGTCCTCGGCGTTGCGGATGGGCTTGTTGGCGTGCGCCATGATCTCGGAGGAGCCGATGCCCACGATCATGGTCTTCAGGCCCTGGCCGGCGCGCAGCTTTTCCAGCCGCTGCTTGCCGCCGCCCTCGTACAGCCAGGCCTTGTAGGCGTCGGGGCCCATGCCGCCCGGAAAGCCCGAGAAGATGGCGTTTTCCGGATTCTGGTTGACCAGGTAGCTGGAGGTGGAATGGCCGGCCGCGACCACGCCGTCCTGCACCGC
This sequence comes from Pseudomonadota bacterium, assembly GCA_023394015.1. Taxonomy (GTDB): domain Bacteria; phylum Pseudomonadota; class Gammaproteobacteria; order Burkholderiales; family Burkholderiaceae_C; genus Ottowia. Next base: position 2,581 of record JAEXBL010000229.1, read on the forward strand.
GTCGAACACTTTCAGCGCCGGCACGATCACGCCCGCGCCGAAGGGCTGGATCTCCACGCGCCCGCCGGTCAGGGTCTTGGCGTTGGCGGCGAAACGTTCCAGGAAATTCTTGTAGAAAGGCGAGCCTTCCGGAACCGAG
>JAEXBL010000278.1 GCA_023394015.1 Pseudomonadota bacterium
CGCCGGCCTGCAGCTGAGGCCGGGGCGCACCGGCGCGCAGCTGACGCGGGTGTTGCGCGAGGCCGTCTCCAACATCATCCGTCACAGCGGCAGCCCGCACTGCCGCGTGCTGCTGCAGGTCACGGCGTCGGAGCTGCGGCTGGAGGTGGAGGATGCCGGCCGCGGCATGGACCCGCTGGCGGTGGCCCGGGCCCAGGGGCACGGCCTGCCCAACATCGAGCGCCGTGTGCGCCGCCTGGGCGGCACGCTCCACTTCGGCAGCGGCAGTCAGGGCGGCGTGCTGATGCTGGTTCGGGTGCCGTTGAAGGAGCCGCTGCGCCCGTAGCCGCCGCCCCCGCCGGACAGGCGTCGGCGTTTGGCCACAGCGGGCGGTCATATTCCGCAGTTCGGCGCGTCACGCAGGGGCTGAGGCAGCCGGCTGGCCGGTTGTTTGCCTACCATGTTCTCATCATGGCCACCGTGCTCGTTGTCGAAGATCTGCCTGCCATCCGCGCCTGGCTGATGGAAACGGCCCAGCTTGCGTTTCCCGGCGCCGAAGTGGTGGCCGTGGCGCGTTGCAGCGAGGCCATCGAGCAGGTGGGGCAGCGCCCCTTCGGCGTGGCCCTGGTCGACTTGGAGCTGCCCGACGGCTGCGGGGTGGAGGTGATCCAGGCGCTGCGCGGCCAGCAGCCCACGGCGGTGTCGGTGGTGGTGACCATTCACGACGACGACGAGCACCTGTTTCCGGCGCTGCAGGCCGGCGCCTTTGGCTACCTGCTCAAGGACCAGCCGCGCGACACGCTCATTGCCCAATTGCGCCGCATCACCGATGGCGAGCCGCCGCTGTCACCGCCGATCGCCCGGCGCGTGCTCAGCTACTTCAGCGCCGGCGGTCCGCACGGCGTGGACGTGGCCCGCTTCGACCCCCATGCGGTGGTGCTGAGTGCACGCGAAACCGACATCCTGCAGCGCGTGGCCAAAGGCTACACCTTGCCCGAGATCGCCGGCCAGTTGGGCCTGTCGCGCCACACGGTGGCGGATTACGTCAAGCAGATCTACCGCAAGCTCAACGTCTCCTCGCGCGCCGAAGCGGCGCTGGAGGCGGCGCGACGCGGGCTGGTGCGCTAGGGCGCGTCGCCGGCACGCCGGGGTCGATCACGCTCCATCGCTACGCAAATGCAAGCATGTCGCGCTTGCCGGGCGGGCGCTGCTGGCTGACCTATCATTCAACGCTTCAGGCCGGGCCGATGGGGCTTGGCCGCCTGCTTGGAATGACCGCGAGTTTGCCTTGATCGGACGTCTCGTCGGCCTGCTGGCCGAGAAAAACCCACCCCAGATCCTGATCGACTGCCAGGGCGTGGGCTACGAAGTGTGGGTGCCCATGAGCACCTTCTACAACCTGCCGGCGCTGGGCGAGCGGCTGACAGTGCTGACGCACATGGTGGTGCGCGAAGACGCGCAGATGCTGTACGGCTTTGGCAGCGAGACCGAACGCGCCGCCTTCCGCGAGCTGATCAAGATCAGCGGCATCGGCCCGCGCATGGCGCTGGCCGTGCTGTCGGGCATGAGCGTGCCCGATCTGGCGCAGGCCGTCAGCGCGCAGGACGGCGCGCGCCTGACCAAGGTGCCCGGCATCGGCAAGAAGACCGCCGAGCGGCTGTTGCTGGAGCTCAAGGGCAAGCTCGGTGCCGACCTGGGCGCACCCGCCGCGCCGGCCAACGACGCTCAGGCCGACATCCAGCAGGCCCTGCTGGCGCTGGGCTACAGCGACAAGGAAGCCGCCGCCGCGTTGAAGACCCTGCCGGCCGACGTGGGGGTGAGCGAGGGCATCAAGCGGGCGCTGCGGGCGCTGGCCAGGTGAACGCCGCCTTGTGGGCCGACGCCGTTTGTTACGGCCGCGTCAAAATACTCCGCTAGGATGCCCGCGGTCGGCGCGGAAGTACGGGTGCCGAAGCCTCTTTTTTTGTGCACTTGTTCTTCTGGAGTCTTTCTTCATGCGACTGAAGCTGATCTCGGCGCCGCTGGCGCTGGCCTCGTTCTTCATGCTGGCGGCCTGCAGTGGCGGCCCCGGCGCCTCTGCCGCAGCGCCCGCCGACCCGCAGGCCAAGCCGGCCGCCGCCTCTGCCACCCGCGTCACCAGTGGCCAACCGCCGCGCAACCAGTGCCAGGCGCAGAACGCGCAGTCGCTGGTCGGCCAGCCGTATACCGAGGGCACCCTGGCCCAGGCCCTGGCCGCCGCCGGCGCCGACGAGGCGCGCATGCTGCGCCCCGACAGCATCATCACCAAGGAATACCAGGTCGGCCGCCTGAACGTGGTGGTCGGTGCCGACAACCGCATCGTGCGCGTGCACTGCGGCTGAGCGCTGCCCGCCCCCTGCTTCCTGCTTTCATTCCCTTTTCTCGGAGATTCCTGATGTTGAAACGCTCGGTTTTGTGGGCGGCGCTGGCCGCGTCCATGGCCCTGGTGGCCTGTGGTGGCTCGGACAGCGACGACGCGCCTGTGCCCAGTCCTGGCCCCGTGCCCCAAAGTGACCGCATCGAGCCGCTGGATACCGCCACGCTGACGCGCAGCGCCCCGGCCAAGGC
>JAEXBL010000434.1 GCA_023394015.1 Pseudomonadota bacterium
TCCCCCGCCTACCTGGCCGCGCGCGGAACGCCGCGGGGGCCCGCCGACCTGGAACGCCACGACGGCATCGGCCTGCGCCTCGGCGCGGGCCAGGCGGCGCCCTGGCTGCTGCGGCGCGGGGACGAACGGTGCCGGGTGGCCGCCGCCCAACGCTACGGCGCCAACGACGCCTGCATGGCCAGGCAGTTGGCCGCGCTGGGCGCTGGCATCGCGGCGCTGGGCGTCGGAGCCGGCGGACTGGAACGCGTGCTGCCGGAATGGAGCCTCGAACCGGTCGCCGTGTATGCCGTCACCGAGACCCGTCTGCTGCCGGCCAAGACCCGTCGCTTCATCGATTTCCTGGCGCAGCGCCTGGATCCCCTCTCGCCTGCCTGGGACACGGCGCAGGCATAGCCGGGCGTCACAATATTGCATCCCGAGGGGGTGATACGCCCCCTTTTACCCGCCGGACGTTCTTTGCGGCCCGCCTGGGGGCCCTTCGCCTGCCTTCCACCGTGTAAACTCCCCCCTTTTTGACTCTGGTGGTATGTTGCAAGCCCCACAGCGCACAGGTTTAAGCGGCCCGACGCTCATTCGCTTGCTGACTCGCCTGACGGATGTCGATGTTCCGGAATCCAGGCAATCGCTCTCGGACCATCTGAGCCAATGGCTCGGCTGGACGGACGCGATCGCCTTATCCGCGGCGCTCAATACCAAGCCGCCGGTAATCGCGCCGGGCGCGCGCATGTTCAGCAGCGCCGAGGAACGCGAGTGCGAGCGGGTCCGGACCACCCTGGCCGACGCCATCGCCAGCGATACCGCCGCCACGGTCGCCAGGCGGCCCGTGCCGGGACAGGCGCCGCCGGCGAAAAAGCTGGCGGCCCTGGCCGAGGCCGAAGCCGACTACGCGAATTTCCGCCAACGCTATCTATCGTTGCAGCACACGATGGAAACCAGCGTGGGCAATCTGCGCAGCCGGCTGCGCGGCATGGTCGCGGCCCGCAACGGCGAGTGGACGCGGCTCGCGGTCGTGGACGCCATCATGGACCGCGCCCTGCTGCCCAAGGAGCGCGCCCTGCTGGGCGCCATCCCGAAGCTGCTGCAGGGCCATTTCGAGCGCCTGCGCCAGGCGGAGGCGGCAGTCTTGGCGGAGGCCGGCGAGCACGTCGCGGCCGACGAGGCCGAAGGCGCCGCCGCGCCCCCGCCGATCGCGTCCGGCGCATGGCTGGATACGTTCCGCAAGGATATGCGGAGCGTCCTGCTTGCCGAATTGGACGTTCGTTTACAACCGGTCGAAGGGCTGCTTGCCGCCCTTCGCTCCAGCTAGGTCTGTTCACATTAAGGACACTATGTCCCGATACCTGATCAATTTCGTTGTTTTCATGGCTGGCCTGGCCGTCGCGGGCTGGATCGGCCTGGGCTATGCCGGCACCAATCCGCTGGCGCTGGCCGTGACCCTGCTGATCGGCGTCTGCTACCTCACGGGCGCGTTCGAACTGTGGCGCTATCAGCAGGCGACGTCCTCGCTGACCCGCGCCCTGTCCGGGCTGTCCGAGCCGCCGGGCAATCTGGGCACCTGGCTGGACCAGCTTGCCCCCAGCCTGCGCAACGCGGCCCGCCTGCGCATCGAAGGCGAGCGGGCGGGACTGCCCGGTCCGGCGCTTACTCCGTATCTCGTGGGCCTGCTGGTGCTGCTGGGCATGCTGGGCACCTTCCTGGGCATGGTGGTCACGCTGCGCGGCACCGGCCTGGCGCTGGAAAGCGCCACCGACCTGGCCGCCATCCGGGCGTCTCTGGCCGCGCCCGTCAAGGGCCTGGGCTTCGCGTTCGGCACCTCGATCGCGGGCGTCGCCACCTCCGCGATGCTGGGGCTGCTGGCCGCGCTGTGCCGCCGCGACCGCGTGCGGGCGGCCCAATGGCTCGACACCAAGGCCGCCACCACCCTGCGCGTGTATTCGCAGGGCTACCAGCGCGAGGAATCCTTCAAGCTGCTCCAGCGGCAGGCCGAAGTCATGCAGCGCCAGGCCGACGCCATGCCCGCCCTGGTCGACAAACTGCAAACGATGATGGACGGCATGGCCCGCCAGAACCAGTCGCTGAGCGACCGGCAGCTGGCCAGCCAGGACGCGTTCCAGGGCAAGGCCGAGGCCGCGTATGCCCGCCTGGCGTCCGTCATGGAGCAGTCCATGAAGGACGGGGTGGCGCAAAGCGCGCGCTCCGCCGGCGAGGCGTTGCAGCCCGTGGTGGAAGCAACGATGGCAAGCCTGTCGCGCGAGACGGCCTCCCTGCAGGACACCGTGACGCAGGCCGTGCAGCGGCAATTGGACGGCCTGACCGCCGGCCTCCAGGCCTCGACCGCCAACGTGGCCGACATCTGGAACCAGGCCCTGGCCGGGCAGCAACGCGCCAGCGAAGCGCTGGCCCAGGACCTGCGCGCGTCGCTGGATCATTTCGCCCAGACCTTCGAGCAGCGCTCGGCCGCCCTGCTGGACCACGTCTCCGCCCGCCTGGAGGCCTCCTCGGGCTCGATGTCCGAGGCGTGGACCCATGCCCTGTCGCGTCAGGAGCAGGCCAGCGAAAAGCTGGCCGGCGACAACCTGCAGGCGTTGACGGCCGCGGCCGCGAGTTTCGAGCAGCACTCGGCCTCCCTGCTGCGCACCCTGAACCAATCGCATGCCGCCCTGCAATCCGAATTGGCTTCGCGCGACCAGCAACGCCTGGCGGCGTGGACCGAGACGCTGGGCGCCATGGGCGCAACGCTGCGCCAGGAATGGCAACAGGCCGGCGCCCAGGCCGCCGACCGCCAGCAAGCCATCGCCGAGACCCTGGCCCAGACGGTGCGCGACATCACCTCGCAGGCGGCCGTGCAGGCCAGCCTGCTGGAAGGCGTGTCGGCCCGCATGGAAGCCGCGGCCAACGGCGTTTCGCAGCAATGGGCCGACGCCCTCTCCCGCCAGGAAGCCGCAAGCGCCAAGCTCGCCGGCGACAACCAGCAGGCCCTGGCCGCCGCCGCCGCCACCTTCGAACAGCATTCCGCCTCGTTGCTGCGCGCGCTGGACGAATCGCACGCGGACCTGCAGGCCACGCTCGCCTCGCGCGACCAGGAACGCCTGGCCGCATGGAGCGGCACGCTCGCCGCGATGACCGCCGCGCTGGGCCAGCAATGGGAACAGGCCGGCGAACACACCGTTGCCCGCCAGCACCAAATCACCGAGTCGCTGGCCCAGGCGGTGCGCGACGTCACCTCCCGGACGGAGTCCCAGGCCGCGTTGCTGGAAGGCGTGGCCGCGCGCATGGAAACGGCCGCCGCCGGCGTCACGCAGGCCTGGACCGAGGCCCAAGCCCGCCAGGAACAGGTCAGCGCCAAGCTGGCCGGCGACAACCAGCAGGCGCTGGAAGCCGCCGCGTCGGCTTTCGAGCAGCACGCGGCGGCCCTGCTGGGCACGCTGGACCAATCGCACGCGCAGCTGCAGCAGGCGCTGGCTTCGCGCGACGAGGAACGTCTCGCCGCCTGGACCGGCACGCTCGCCACGATGGCGGCCCGGCTCGGCCAGGAATGGGAACAGGCGGGCACGCAGGCCGCCATCCGCCAACTGGAAATCAGCGACACGCTGTCCCAGACCGCGCGCGACCTCACCGCGCAGTCGCAGGCCCAGGCCAGCGTGCTGGAAAGCGTTTCCAGCCGACTGGAAGCCGCGGCCGACAGGGTCACGCAGGCCTGGACCGAAGCGCAGTCGCGCCAGGAGCGGGTCGGCGAACAATTGGCCGACGGCAACCGGCAGGCGCTGGAAACCGCCGCAGCCGCTTTCGGAGAGCATTCCGCCGCGCTGCTGCGCACGCTGGAGCAATCGCATTCCGACCTGCGGGCGGCCCTGGCCGCCGGCGACGAGGCCCGCCTGGCCGCCTGGACCGGCAAGCTCGGCGAAATGGCCGACGCCCTGCGCGCCGAATGGGAACAGGCGGGCGCCAGCACCGCCAGCCAGCAGCAGCAGATCTGCGACGCGCTGGCGCTGACCGCGCAGGACATCGCGTCCCAGACGCAGGCGCACGCCAGCGAGACCATCGCCGAAATCGGCCGCCTGGTGCAGGCCGCCTCCGAAGCGCCGCGCGCGGCCGCCGAAGTCATCGGGGAACTGCGCCAGAAGCTGTCCGACAGCATGGCGCGCGACAACGACATGCTGGAAGAGCGCGGCCGCCTGCTCGAAACGCTGGGCACCTTGCTGGACGCCGTCAACCACACGGCCGCCGAGCAGCGCTCGGCCGTGGACGCGCTGGTCTCGTCGTCGGCCGGCCTGCTGGATCGCGTGGGCGCCCAGTTCACCGGCCTGGTCGAAAGCGAGACCGGCAAGCTGGCCGAGGTGGCCGCGCAGGTCGCCAGCGGCGCGGTCGAGGTCGCCAGCCTGGGCGAATCGTTCGGCGCCGCGGTGCAGCTCTTCGGCGAGTCCAACGACAAGCTGGTGGCGCACCTGCAGCGCATCGAAGCCGCGCTGGACAAGTCCATCGCGCGCGGCGACGAGCAACTGGCCTACTACGTCGCGCAGGCGCGTGAAGTCGTGGACCTGAGCGTGATGTCGCAGAAGCAGATCGTCGAAAACCTGCAGCAGCTGGCCAGCCAGCGCGCAACGGCCGGAGCGGAAGCCGCATGAGCGAGGACATCGACGGCGGCGTGGAGCCGACAGTCCCGGCCTGGGCCGTCTTCGGCGACCTGATGTCGGTGCTGCTGGGCGCTTTCGTCCTGATCCTGGTCAGCGTCGTCGCCGTGCAGCTTCAGCTGTCGAATCAGCTCGAGGAAGAGGTCAGGCAGCGCCAGGCCGAAACGCAGCGCCGCGAGACGCTCGAACAGGCGCTGGCCGGCCCGCTGGCGGCCGGCCGCGTGACGCTGATCGACGGCCGCATCGGCATCAGCGGCAGCGTGCTGTTCGCCCTGAACTCCGACCAATTGCAGCCCGAGGGCCGCGAGGTCCTGAAGACGCTGATCGAACCGCTGGCCGCCTACCTGAAGACGCACAACGAGATCCTGATGGTCAGCGGCTACACCGACGACCAGCAGGTGCGCGAAGGCAACCGCCGCTTCGCGGACAACTGGGATCTTTCGGCCCAGCGCGCCCTGACGGTGACGCGCGCGCTGATCGACGAGGGGGTGCCCTCTTCCTCCGTGTTCGCCGCCGCCTTCGGCTCCGAGCAGCCCGTGGCCTCGAACGCCGACGAGGAAGGCCGCGCCAAGAACCGCCGGGTCGAGATCACGCCCATCCCCCGGCCCTCCAGCAACCCGGGACAGCCCAGTGAGCAGTGACGGGACCCGCGGGGAAATCCTCGACGCCCGCGCCATGCTGGACGCCTGGCGCGAAAGCGGCGCCGACCGCCTGGCCCCGGCGCGCTTCCGGTTCCTCGACGCGATGGCGCGCCGCGCGGCCGCCCAGGACGGCGAGGCCCGGCGGCGCCTGGACGCCCGGCTGGCGACGCTGATCCAGGCCTACGAGGCCGATCTGGAGCGCGCCGCCCCGACTTCCGCCTGCGCCGCGCCCGATGCGCCCGCGGCCTCCCTGCGCGGGCCGCTCGGGCAGTTGGCCG